>JAKCCP010000153.1 GCA_021841985.1 Pseudomonadota bacterium
GCGACACCCGCACCCCGGAGGAGAACGTCGCGGCAGGCAGTGATGGCCGGCCGGTGCTGCTCGATACCTGCCTCGCCTGGGGCAGCGCCAGCCCGGTCATCAAACGCCGCTGGCCACATCTCTATACCGGGGCGGATAAATCGTAGCGATAAAGCCCTCTTTGTTCGAGAGCCTGAGCAACGTTTTCCGACGAGTCCGCCTCAAGCCAACGCCAGGGCGCTGCCCTGGACAAGCTGGGGCCAGCGGCCCCAGACCCGCATCCCGGAAAGGATTGCAAAGGCTCCGCCTTTGCTCGGGTCCAGGGGTGAAACCCCTGGCCTAACAGGCTGCGGAAGGATGACTCTGCCCCGCGTTTTCCGGAGATCGTGAAAATGGCGCATTTATTTCTCAATAAGCTCTAAGCCGCCTCTTCCACGAGATGCAGCGCCTGGCGCCGGAGCAGCTCGCGATAGAGCCCGCGGGATTGCTCGAGTTCGAGCGGGCTGCCGTCCTGGACGATGTGGCCGGACTGCATCACCACGATGCGGTCGAAATCCTTGAGGGTGGAGAGCCGGTGGGCGACCGCGATCACCGTGCGCCCGATCATCAGCCGCGCGAGCGCTTCCTGCACCGCCTGCTCGGCCTCGCTATCGAGGGCGCTGGTCGCCTCGTCGAGCAGCAGCACCGGGGCGTTGCGCAGAAAGGCGCGGGCGATGGCGATGCGCTGGCGCTGGCCGCCGGAGAGCTTGGTGCCGCGATCGCCGACGAGGGTGTCGTAGTCTTCCGGGAGCTGGGCGATGAAATCATGGCAGCCGGCGGCCTCGGCGGCGGCGCGCACTTCGGCATCGGTCGCCTCGGGCTGGCCGTAGCGGATATTGTCGCGCACGCTGCGATGGAACATCAGCACGTCCTGCGGCACCACCGAGATCGCCCGGTGCAGGCTTTCCTGGGTGAGGTCGGCGATGCTCTGGCCGTCGATCAGGATTTCCCCGCCATCGATATCGCGGAAACGCTGCAACAGGGTGAGCACCGTGGTCTTGCCCGAGCCCGAGCGGCCGACGAGGCCGAGGCGCGAGCCCGGCTCGATGCGGAGGTTGAAATTCTTCAGGACCGTATTGCCGCCGGGATAGGCGAAGGAAACGTCGCGGAATTCGACCAGACCGCGCGGCGCGGCGAGCCTTTGCGCATCCGCGGCGTCGCGCAGCTCGTGCGGGAGCAGCAGCGTCGAGAGCGCTTCCGAGAGCCGCGCGATGTGCTGCACCATGTCCACCAGCGCCACCGCGAGATCGCGGGTGCCGTGCAGGATGATGAAGCCGAGCGTGCTGACCAGGACCATGTCGCCGGCGCTGGCGGCGCCGCGCTGCCAGAGCAGGATGCCCCAGGCGAGGATGCCGGCGGTGAGCAGCGCCGTGGTCGCCGCGTGCAGGAGGCGGAGGCGCTCGAGATAGCGGAGGCTCTCGCCGCGCGCGCTCATCTCGCCCCCGATGCGGCGGCGAAACCGCGCCTGCTCGCGCCCGAAGGCGCCGAACGCGCGCACCAGGGAGATGTTGTTGATGACATCGACCAGTTCGCCATCGACGGCGGCGGCTTCGGCGGCGTAGCGGTGATGGAGCCGGGTGCCGCGGCTCGCGAGCCGGATCAGCAGGGCGGCGAGCGAACCCGAGATCGCCGCCAGCACCAGCGCCATCACCGGATCGACGGAGGCGAGGAAACAGATCGCCAGAATGACCGCGAGGCAGGGCGGCATGACGTTCCAGGAGAACAGATTCTCGACCGTGAAGATGGCGTTGGCGGTGGTGGTGATGCGCCCGGCCAGCGTGCCCGGCTGGCGCTCGGCGAAGAAGGACGGCGCGTGGCCGGTGAGATGGGCGAAAAGATCGCGCCGGACATCGCCGGTGACGGTGACGAAGACATAGGACGCGACCCAGCCGGCGAGCCGCCAGGTGAGATTATCGGCGGCGATCACCCCGGCGAGCAGCCCGAACGCCCACCACACCGCCGCGATCCGGTGCGCCATCAGCGTATCGACGAGATGCTTCAGCGCGTATTGCGAACTGACCGAAAATCCGACCGCCAGCATCACCGCGCCGATCACCACCGCGTGCTGGAGCTTGTGGCGGAGCACATAGGAGAAGATGAACGCGATCGGCTGGCGCGCGAGGCGTTCGAGGGCCGCGCCGTCGAAGCGGTCGATTTCCGGCGCCGCGTTGGTGGCGGGCGCGTTGGTGGCGGGCGCGGCGGCGGCGGGCGCGGCGGTGGGGAATTTTCTGGCGAGCGGCATCGGCTTTCGCATCCTCTTATGCGCCCGCCATTGTCGCCGGCAATGCGGCGGAGTTAAGGCAAACCCCGCCCTAGATTTGCCCGTTTCGTCTCTCTAACTACCGCACTGAACGAACAAGCTGCTAAGAGCGAATAAGAGAGAGAAAAACCATGCGCATCGCCCAGATCGCCCCCCTCTATGAAGCCGTGCCGCCGAAATTCTATGGCGGCACCGAGCGCGTCGTCTCCTATCTGACCGAGGAGCTGGTGGCGCTCGGCCACGAGGTGACGCTGTTCGCGAGCGGGGATTCGGAGACCGCGGCAAATCTGGAGGCGGCCTGGCCGCGCGCGCTCCGCCTCGATCCCGCGATCCGTGATCCGATCGCCCCGCACGCGCTGCTCATGGAGCGCGTGATGCGGCGCGCGGGTGAGTTCGACGTGCTCCATTTCCACAACGAGTATCTGCCCTTCAGCCTGTTCAGCCGCCAGCCGACGCCGTGGCTCAACACGCTGCATGGCCGCCTCGACATGATCGAATACCAGGGCATCTTCGATGTCTTCTCGCAGGTGCCGCTGGTGTCGATTTCGGATTCCCAGCGCCGCCCCCTGCCGCAAGCCAATTTCGTCGGCACCGTGCTGCACGGCCTGCCGGAAAACCTGCTGACGCCGCGCCCGGCAACCCCGGGCTATCTCGCCTTCCTCGGCCGCATCTCGCCGGAAAAGCGCCCCGACCGCGCGATCCGTATCGCCCGCGCCGCCGGCATCCCGCTCAAGATCGCGGCCAAGGTGGACAACGCCGACCGGGAATATTTCGAAACCGTGATCAAACCGATGCTGGATGGCCCCGGCGTCGAGCTGATCGGCGAAATCAACGAGGCGCAGAAGCCCGATTTCCTCTCCGGCGCGATCGCCCTCCTCATGCCGATCGACTGGCCGGAGCCGTTCGGCCTCGTCATGATCGAGGCGATGGCCTGCGGCACGCCGGTGATCGCGGTCAATCGCGGCTCGGTCCCGGAAGTGATCGATGACGGCATCTCCGGCTTCATCGTCGAGGACGAGACCGGGGCCATCGGCGCCGTCGAACGCCTCGGCGAACTCGACCGCAAGCGCGTGCGCGCCCAGTTCGAGCGGCGCTTCACCGCCAAGCGCATGGCGCTCGACTATCTCGCGCTCTACCGCGCGATCGCCGAGCCGCGCCAGCGGCTGCGCGTTGTCGGCTAAAGGGCGAGCATGAGCTGGCGCGCCGGCGCGCGGTCGGGATGCGGGGAGAAGCGTGAACAATCGAGTTCGGCGCGGCGCGGCGCGAACCCGTATTTGCGCGAAGCCGTCGCGAAGCGTTGGGCGAGGAGATCGGCATAGAAGCCACCGCCCCGGAAGCGGCGGTGAAACGCCGCCTCGTTCAGTTTGCCGGCGCGGGTCTCGCGGATCAGGCTGAGGACGTGCCGCGCCCGCTCCGGCCGGTGGGTGGTGAGCCAGGCTTCGAATAACTCGCGCAATTCGTGCGGCAGGCGGAGCAGCACATAGCCGGCATGGCCCGCCCCGGCGGCGGCGGCGGCGGCGAGGATGCGCTCGAGTTCGGCATCGTTCAGCCCCGGGATCATCGGCGCGGCAAGCACGCCCACCGGGATTCCCTCCCGCGCCAGGGCGGCGAGCGCCTGGAGCCGCCGCGCCGGGCTCGCCGCGCGCGGCTCCATGGCGCGCGCGAGCTTGGGATCGAGGGTGGTGATCGAAAGATGCACCCTGACCAGCCGCTTTTCCGCGAGCGCTTGCAGGAGATCGAGATCGCGCAGCATCGCCGCCGATTTGCTGACGATCGCGACCGGATGGGAAAACCGCGCCATCACCTCGAGAATGGCGCGGGTGAGCTGGAGCCGCCGCTCCACCGGCTGGTAGGGGTCGGTATTGCTGCCGAGCACGATCGGGCGCGCGACATAGCCGGGGCGTTGCAGCTCGCGCGCGAGGAGGCGCGCGATATCGGGCTTGAAGGTGATCTTGCTTTCGAAATCGAGGCCTGGCGAGAAGCCGAGATAGGCGTGGCTCGGCCGCGCGAAACAATAGACACAGCCATGCTCGCAGCCGCGATAGGGATTGACGGCGCGATCGAAGCCGAGATCGGGGCTGTCGTTCCAACTGATCGCCGAGCGGCTGGCGTCGCGGATCAGGGTGGTCGCGAGCGGCGGCGGCGCTGCCGCGAGCGCATCGAACGTGCCCCAGCCGTCATCGAAGGCATCCGTGTGCTGGGCCTCGAAACGCACCGGCGGGTTATGGGTCGCGCCCCGGCCGCGCAATGGTGCTGGCGTCGCGGGATGAGGGGGCTCCGACATGCGGCACTCCTTTCGGCATGACGACCATAAGGGCGATCATAAATGTTGCTGTTTTGTTCGAGATTGTAGCGTGACACGCCCGCTCAAAGCCGTCAAGAACAAAACGAGACCTTACAGGTTGCGGAAAAAC
>JAKCCP010000004.1 GCA_021841985.1 Pseudomonadota bacterium
AGCTCGCGAACCAGCCGGTGCGGATCATCAGCACACGGTCGCCGGGCGAGAGGGTGTTGACCAGCGCCGCCTCCCACGCCCCGGTGCCGGAGGCGGGGTAGATGACCACCGGCGCCCCGGTCCCGAAAACCGGGCGCAGATTGTCGAGCACGCGGCGGGCGAGGGCGGCGAATTCCGGGCCGCGATGGTCGATGGTCGGGCGGTCGATGGCGCGCAGCACGCGCTCGGGGACGTTGGTGGGGCCGGGGATTTGCAGGAAATGCCGCCCTTGGGGCGGGTCAGGCGGGGGGTGGTTATCGCTTTCGCTCATGATCGGGTTCCTTTGGCGCCGCATCCTGCCGCGCCTTGCGCGCCGCCGCCAATGAATTCCCCTGTTTCCTGCGAGAAGGTTTTTTCATCGGCGCGCGAGAAGGGCGATCCGGTAAGAGCCTTCTTTTTCTGAAGAAAAAGAAGCAAAAAGACTTTTGTCTGGTGGGCAGTGCCGCAAGCACTGCCCACTCCGCGATAAGCGGCTGGCCTTTACGCCGGATCGGCGCCGACCCGGACCAGGAGCTTGCCGAAATTGCGGCCGCCGAGAATGCCGATCAGGGCGTCCGGGGCGTTTTCCAGCCCATCGACGATGTCTTCCCGGTATTTCAGGCTGCCATCGCGCACCCAGGGCGTCGCCAGCGCCCGCCATTCGGCGAAACGTTCGGGCTTGTCGGAGACGATCAGGCCCTGAATGCGCAGCCGGTTGCGCACCACCATCATGAGATTCGGACCCGGACGGGGCTCGGTGTCGTTGTATTCGGCGACCATGCCGCACATCACCACCCGGCCGAAGGCGTTGAGCCGGGGGAAGACCAGGCGCTGCAACTCGCCGCCGACATTCTCGAAATAGACATCGATCCCGTTCGGGCAGGCGTCAGTCAGCGCCGCCTTGAGATCGAGCGCGCGATGATCGATGCATTCATCGAAGCCCAGCGTCTCCTGCACGAACAGGCATTTCTCCGCCCCGCCGGCGACGCCCACGACGCGCGCCCCGGCGCGCTTGGCGATCTGGCCGGCGACCGCGCCGACGGCGCCCGAGGCGGCCGAGATCACCACCGTCTCGCCGGCTTTCGGCTGGCCGATATCGGTCATCCCGGAATAGGCGGTGGTGCCGGGCATGCCGAGCACCCCGAGATAGTTGGACAGCGGCGCCCCGTTCCGCGGCAGCTTGACCAGGAATTTCGCCGCCGAGACCAGATGCGACGCCCAGCCGCGCGGGCCGACGACGACATCGCCCGGCGCGAAGCCGGGATCGCGCGAGGCGATCACCTCGCCGACCGTCTCGCCCTCCATCATCCCGCCGATCGGCACGGGTGCCGCGTAGGATTTCGCATCCGAAAGCCGCCCGCGCATATAGGGGTCGATCGAGAGGAAAATCGTCCGCGTCAGCACCTGGCCCTCGGCGGGTTCGGGGATGGCGTCTTCCTCGATCGCGAAAATATCCGCCGTCGGCGCGCCCACCGGGCGGCGGCGGAGAATGACGACCTGGCGCTTGCTCATCACGCCGCCTCCGCCCGGAGCACGAGGCGCCCCGTCACCTTGCCGTCGCGGAGCCGCATCAAGGCCTCGTTGGCGTCGCGCTGGGCAACCATGGTCACCGGCAGCGGCTTGACGGCGCCGGACTGCGCGAGCTGCACCAGCGCGCGGAGATCCTTGACGGTGCCGACATAGCTCCCCTGCACGGTGAGCGCGCGGATCGGCATCAAGGGCAGCGGCAGCGCGAGTTCGCCGCCGAAAAGCCCGACCTGCACCAGCTTGCCGCCCTTGCGCAGGGCATCGAAGGCGAACCGTGCCGTCGCCGCGCCGTTGACGAGGTCGATCACCGCCGCGACCGGCCCGCCGCACGCCTCGATGATGCGCTTGGCAACCCCTTCGCCATTGCCATCGATGGTCTGGCGCGCGCCCTCGCGCGCGGCGGCTTCGCGCTTTTCGGCGCTGACATCGACGACGACGATATTCTTGTGCCCGAGCGCCTTCAGGATCTCGATCGCGTTCATCCCGAGCCCGCCGGCGCCGATGACCACCACCGGCTCCTCGGCCGGCAAGGGCAGGACTTTCTGGATCGCGGAATAGACGGTGATCCCGGAGCAGGCATAGGTCGCGGCGACCGCCGGATCGAGGGTGCCGGGATCGACGAGATGGCGCGGATGCGGCGCCAGCACGTGGGTTGCGTAGCCGCCGTTCTGATAGACGCCGAGGCTTTTCGGCTTGAGACACATATTGTCCTCATCGCCGAGGCAGGCGGCGCAGGTGCCGCAGCCGACCCAGGGGTAGACGATGCGGAGATCGCCCGGCTTCACGCCCTTGGCGTCCGGCCCGAGCTTGAGCACCCGGCCGACGATTTCGTGGCCCATGGCGAGCGGCAGCACGACGCCGCGATCGGTGAGCGACATCCGCTTGCCGCCGCCGAGATCGTAATAGCCTTCCCAGATATGGAGATCGGAATGGCAGACGCCGCAATGCGTCGTCTCCAGGAGAACCTCGGTGCCTTTCGGCTCCGGGGTCGGGAACTCCATTTCCTTGAGCGGTGCCCCGTTGGCAACCACGGCCCAGGCGCGCATCGTTTTCCTCCTTTAAATCGGTCTCGGTTGCCGGCATGGGAGAACGCCGCATCTCCGCCGTCAAGCGGGCGACGTCTCGGCGCATCAGCGCCGCAGGCGCTGATGCAACAGACAAAAGTTTTTTGGTTCTTTTTTTCAAAAAAGAACAATTTTTTTCTTTATTTACTCTGGCTTTCGGGATTGACCGCCCGGATCGGCGCGCCGTCGAGGAAGGCGAGGATGTTTTCCACCGCCTCGCCGTAGAACTGGCGGAAGATCGCGTCCGTCCCGAAGCCGAGATGCGGCGTGAGCACGGTGTTCGGCGCGGTGCGGAGCGGGTGGCCGAGCGGCAGCGGCTCGGTATCGAAAACATCGAGCCCGGCCCTGATGCGTCCCTCGCGGAGCGCCGCGACCAGCGCCGCCTCCTCGATCAGCGGGCCGCGGGCGGTGTTGACGACGATCGCCCCCGGTTTCAGGCGCGCGAGGTCGGCGGCGCCGAGCACTCCCCGGCTGCGGGCGGAGAGCACGAGATGGAGGCTGACCGCGTCGGCGGCGTCAAGCAGCGCCTCTTTCGTCGCGTAGTCCGCGCCGGCGGCGGCGGCGCGCTCGGGGGTCAGATTGGCGCTCCAGGCGAGCACGCGCATGCCGAGCGCGCGGCCGTAGCCGGCCATGCGCGCCCCGATCCGCCCGAGCCCGATGATGCCGAGGGTCGCGCCCGCGAGCGTCTGGCCGAGCCCGATCCCCTCCTGGAACCGCCCGGCGCGGATCGAGGCATCCCCGGCCGGCACAAAGCGGGCGGCGGCGAGGAGGAGACTGAGCGCGAGTTCCGCCGTCGCCGCGCCGGAGCTGTCGCTGCCGGTATTGCACACCAGGATGCCGGCCTTGGTGCAGGCGGCGAGATCGAGGGTTCCGGCGCGCGGCCCGGTCATCGCGATCAGCTTGAGGCGCGAAAGACGCGCGATCAGCGAGGCCGGAAACGCCGTCCGCTCGCGCATCGGGAGCAGGATGTCGTAGGACGCGAGCCGGCTCGCCGCCTCGTCCTCGGTGGCGAAAGGCGCGTGAAAAAATTCGACCGTCGCGCGGGCGTCCAACGCTCGCCAATCGGCGCTCGCGCGGGCGATGCCCTGCCAGTCATCGAGCACCGCGATCTTGACCAATGGCGTCATCGGGTTTCCTCTCCCTCTCGGTTGCCGGTAGGTGCCGGCACGGTGAACCGGGTGGAGAGGGCTGGCAAGCGATGGACGAAAAAACCGAAACCCGGGTCGCGGTGATCGGGGCGGGGCTGATCGGGCGCTCCTGGGCGATCGTCTTCGCCCGCGCCGGTTTTGCCACAGCCCTCTGGGACGCGGCGCCGGGCGCGCTTGCGGCGGCGCGCGGCTTCATCGCCGAGCGGCTGCCCGAACTCGCCGCCGCCGGCCTGCTCGCCGATCCGCCGGAGGTCGTGCTGTCGCGCCTCACCCTCGCGCCGAGCCTCGCCGAAGCGCTCGCCGGCGCCGAATACGTCCAGGAAAACGGCCCCGAGCGGGTCGAGGACAAGGCCGATCTGTTCGCCGAGATGGACCGCCTCGCCGCCCCCGACGCCATCCTCGCGAGTTCGACCTCGGGCATCCCGGCGAGCCAGTTCACCGGCAATCTCGCCGGGCGCGGGCGTTGCCTCGTCGCCCATCCGGTCAACCCGCCCTATCTCGTGCCGGTGGTCGAGCTTTGCCCGGCGCCGTGGACCGACCCCGCCGTGGTCGCGCGGGCGCGGGCGCTGATGGAGGCCGCGGGGCAGGTGCCGGCGACGGTGAACAAGGAGGTCACCGGCTTCGTCCTCAACCGGCTGCAAATGGCGCTGCTCGGCGAGGCCTTCCGGCTGGTGCGCGACGGGGTGGTGAGCGAGGAGGATCTCGACGCCACCATCAAGCACGGGCTGGGTCTGCGCTGGTCGTTCATGGGGCCGTTCGAGACCATCGACCTCAACGCCCCCGGCGGGCTCGCCGATTACGTCGCCCGCTACGGCACGCTTTATGAACAGGTGGAGCGCGAGATGACGCCCTGTGATCTGACGCCCGACCTCGTCGCCCGGCTCGATGCGCCACGCCGCGCCGCCTTGCCGCTCGCCGAACACAAGG
>JAKCCP010000060.1 GCA_021841985.1 Pseudomonadota bacterium
GATGGCACCGTGCTTGCCAACGAGCAGGTGATCGACGGGCGCGGCTGGCGCTCGGGCGCGCTGGTCGAGAAGAAGCGGCTCGCCCAATGGTTCTTCAAAATCACCCGCTTCGCCCCCGATCTGCTCGAGGCGCTCGGCCAACTCCCGCGCTGGCCGGAGCGCGTGCGCCTGATGCAGGAAAAATGGATCGGCCGCAGCGAGGGCGCGCGGGTGCGTTTCGCGCTCGCCGAGGCAGTGGGCGAGATCGCCGATCTCGAGGTCTATACGACGCGGCCCGATACGCTTTTCGGCATGTCGTTCCTGGCACTGGCGCCCGAGCATCCGCTGGCCGCGGCACTCAGTGCGCGTGACCCCAAGGCGGCGGCCTTCATCGCCGAATGCCGGCGCATGGGCACCAGCGAGGCGCTGATCGAGACCGCCCCGAAGCAGGGCTTCGATACCGGCCTCAGGGTGCGCCATCCGTTCCGCGAGGACGCGACTTTTCCCGTCTGGATCGCCAATTTCGTGCTGATGGACTACGGCACCGGGGCAATTTTCGGCTGCCCCGCGCATGATCAGCGCGATCTCGATTTCGCGCGGAAATACGGCCTGCCGGTAACGCCAGTCGTGCTGCCGCCGGGGGCGGAGAAGGCGGATTTCGTGATCGCCGATCAGGCCTATGACGGGCCGGGCGTGGTGATCAATTCGGGCTTCCTCGATGGTCTTTCGGAGGCCGCGGCGAAAGACGCGGCGATCGCCGAACTGGCCCGCCGCGGTCGCGGCGAGGGCGTGGTGAACTGGCGGCTGCGCGACTGGGGGGTGAGCCGCCAGCGCTATTGGGGCTGCCCGATCCCGATCATCCATTGCCAAGCCTGCGGCGTGGTGCCGGTGCCCGAAGCCGATCTGCCGGTCAAACTGCCCGAGGACGTGAGTTTCGAAAAACCCGGCAACCCGCTTGATCATCATCCCACCTGGAAGCACGTCGTCTGTCCCACCTGCGGGCGGCCGGCGCGGCGCGAGACCGACACGTTCGATACTTTCGTCGATAGCTCCTGGTATTTTGCCCGCTTCTGTAGCCCCGGCGCGGCGCGCCCGGTCGATCGCGCCGCCGCCGATCACTGGCTGCCGGTCGATCAGTATATCGGCGGCATCGAGCACGCGATTTTGCACCTGCTCTATGCCCGCTTCTTCACCCGCGCCATGCGCGCAACCGGCCATCTCGGCATCGCCGAACCCTTCGCCGGGCTGTTCACCCAGGGCATGGTGACGCATGAGAGCTATAAATCCGCCGCCGGCGCCTGGCTCTATCCGAGCGAGGTCGAGAAGCTGCCCGAGGGTGGCGCGCGCCACCGCGAGACCGGCGAGGCGGTGATCGTCGGGCGGATCGAGGCGATGTCGAAATCGCGGCGCAACACCGTCGATCCTGGCGCCATCATCGCCCGCTTTGGTGCCGATACCGCGCGCTGGTTCATCCTTTCGGACAACCCGCCCGAGCGTGACATGGAGTGGACCGAGGCCGGCGTGCAGGGCGCGTGGCGCTTCATCCAGCGGCTTGATCGCCTGGTCGAGGCCATCGCCGCGGGCACGGCGGATGCGCCGATGCCGGGTGCTTTCTCCGCATCCGCCCGGGCGCTTCGCCAGGCGAGCCATCGGGCGGTTGCGGCGGTGACCGAGGCTCTGGAAAATTTCGCCTTTAACGTGGCGGTCGCCCGTGTGCACGAACTCGCCAACGCCCTCGCCGAGGCTGAGACTGCAGCCGGCATGGCGGGCGGCGACGATCTCGCCTGGGCGCGGCGCGAGGCGGCGTTCCTGCTCTGCCGCCTGATCGCGCCGATGATGCCGCATCTCGCCGAGACCCTGCACGAAAAGCTGGCTCCCGAGGCGGCAGCCCTGATCGCCGAACAGCCCTGGCCGGTGGCCGAGCCGGCGCTGCTCGCGCGTGAGCAGGTGACGATCGCGGTGCAGGTTCTAGGCAAGCTCCGCGGCACCGTCACGCTGCCGCCGGGCAGCCGCGAGGACGCGGTGGCGGCGGCAGCGCGGGCCGAGCCCAACATCGCGAAAGCTCTTGCCGGGGCGCGCGTCGTGAAGCAGATTTTCGTCCCCGACCGGATCATCAACTTCGTCATCGCGAGGTGACCGATGCGTGAGGCGCTTATCTCGCCGCCCTTTCTCGCCCGCCGGGCGTTCCTGCTGCTCGGCGGCGGGGCCATCTTGCAGGGCTGCGGCTTCTCGCCGATGTACGCGACCGCCTCCGACAGCGGCATCAACCCGGAGATGGCCGATCTCGCCGCCATCACGGTCGGCGCGATCCCGGATCGCCCAGGACAGGAATTGCGCGAGGCGCTGCAGGAGCGCTTCCAGCTGGGCGGCGTCGGCGTCGCACGGCGCTACGATCTCGACGTGATCTACGCTTTCAGCGAGCAGGGCATCGGCATCCAGCCGGACACCTCGGTCACCTATCAACGGGTGATCGGCACCGCCAACTGGACACTGCGTAGCCAGGATCCGCACCATACCACGCTCACCACCGGCAAGGCCCGCGCCATCGACGGCTTCAACTTCATCGACCAGCAATTTTTCGATGCCACGCTGGAGGACGAGAAGGTCCACGCGCGCATCGCCATCCAGATCGCCGATCAGATCACCCTCCAGCTCGCCAGCTATTTCAAGCGTCACCCCGCCAAGCCCGACGGCGTTTCGTGAAGCTCGACGCCCGCGCCGCCGCCGCCGCCCTCGGCAATCCCGCGCCCTGGCGCGCCGTGCTGTTGCATGGCTCCGACGCCGGCCTCATCCGCGCGCGTGGTGCCATGCTGGCGCGCGCCGTGCTGGGTGCGCTCGACGATCCGTTTCGTCTGGCTGAGTTCGATCGCGAGGGCTTCGCGCGCATCCCCGAGGAGATGGCGTCCCTGGCGCTCACCGGCGGGCGGCGCGTGGTGCGCGTGCGCGATGCCGATGACCGCGCCACCCAGGCCGTCCAGACGGCGCTCGACGGCCCCGGCGAGGGGTTGCTGGTGCTGGAAGCCGGCGAATTGCCGCCGCGCTCGCGCCTGCGCGCGCTGATCGAGCGCGCCAAGAGCGCCGCCGCGATCGGCTGCTATCCCGAGGAAGGCCGCGCGCTCGGCGAGACGATCCGCGCGAGCCTTGCCGCCCATCGTGTGACGATCCGCGCCGAAGCGCTGGAGTGGCTCACCACCCAGCTTGGCGCCGATCGGCTGGCGAGCGAGCAGGAGCTGGAAAAACTCGCCCTCTATGTCGGCCCCGGCGGCACCGTCGATCTGCCTGACGCCATGGCCTGCACCGGCGATCTCGCCGGCTTGTCGCTCGATGACGCGCTGTTCGCCGCGACCGCCGGGCGCATCGCTCTGGCCGAGCGCGCGTTGGAAACGGCGCTGGCCGAAGGGGCGGCGGCGATCGGCATTTTACGCGCCGCCATTCTGCATCTTCAGCGCCTGCACCGGGTGCGCGCGGCGATCGCCGAGGGGGTTGCCGAGACGGAGGCGATCCGGCACCTTCGCCCGCCGCTTTTTGCCCGGCGCCAGGGCGCCTTCAGCGCGGCGCTCCGTCTCTGGCCCGAGCCCGCGCTCGCCGGCGCGCTGGCCACGCTGTTCGAGACCGAGCTGGCCTGCAAGCAGACCGGCGCGCCAGCGGAAACCCTCTGCCGCAACGCGATCTCCGCCCTCGCCCGTCGCGCCGCGCGGCGCCAGGAGCGTGACGTTCGGTAAATAAGGCCAGGGGCTCTGCCCCTGGACCCCGCTGGGGCCAGCTTCCCCAGACCCGCATCCCGGAAAGGATTGCAAAGGCTCCGCCTTTGCTGGGGTCCAGGGGTGAAACCCCTGGCCTTAAGATGAATTTTCCTCGCCGCGCGGGGCAAATCCCGCGAAGGGATTGTGTGGGATCCAGGCGGCGAGCCGGGTGATGGCCTCCTCGATCGCGGCGTCGAAGGACTGGGCGAGCGCGAAGTGCCGCCCGGCGGCGCCGATCGCGCGGGCGCGGTCGTCGTGGGCGAGAACCCAGGCGGCGGCTTCCTCGAGATCGGAAAGATCAGCCGCGACCGGCACGTAATGCTCCCATGGCGTGAGCGCGTCGTAATACCATTGCCGATAGCGCAGCGGCGAGCCGACCAGGAGGACGCAGGAACCGGTGAGCAGGCCGCAGAAGGCGGCGTCCCAGGCATTGCAATTACCATCCGCCACGATCACCCCCTTGTGACGCATGAATTCGACGCGGGGGACATAGGGGCGCAAAAACCCGGCGCGCTCGATCCGCGCGACGAGGTGGGGCTCCTCGATCTGCACGATCCTGGTGAGGCCGACATCGAACATGTCGGGCCGCGCGGCGCTCCTGGCGCGAGCGCAGAGGGCGAGGCGTTGCAGCCAGGCGAAATCATCCGCCGCATCCTCGCCCGGCGGATCGAACAGACGGTGTCCGGTGCTAGAGCCGCGCCAGAAGACCTGCGTGAGGCGCTGTTCCCAGGGAATGAAGTCCTCGCGGAATTGTTGCCGCGTTGCCTCGTAGCCGCGCGATTCAAAAAATTCCGGGTCAGGAATGAGGCAGCCGCCGGGCGTATTGTTGGAAAAATTCATGCTCGGAAAATTGCCGCGATCGCCGAGTTCGCAGAGAAAGGTGCCACGTATCATCGGATTGCGCCGCAACACGCGATCGAGAAGAAACACCACGCCGGCACAGCGACGCGCCATTCCGCCAAGCGGATAGATGCCGCGCCACTCCTGGTGGAGGAAGAGCCGCACGCGGTTTTCCTCGATGCTCACCAGGCACAACTCGCCATGATTGACCCGCAAATCCGCCATCAGGTCGGCAAATTCGAACGACACCACGACACGCGCATGGCTCCGCGCGAGATAGCGCGCGAGGATTTCATTCAGGCGCGCGGCAACGGCGGTGTGATCGGCGTCGGCGAAAACGTCTCCAAGCGCCATCATCGATTGGATAAACTCGTCGAGCGACGCTTCTGACTCGTTAAAGCCGGCGGTGTTTGCGGACACGATCTGGCTATCCTTCGCCCCGCCGAATTTAATCTCGGCAGGCCGTATCGGCGTAAATATCTTTTGCGGGCGCATCACCAAATCGGTAATGCATCCATGGGATATTATATTATCGTGGACCAATGCATGCGGATTGGCCGGACGAGTACCGTCACGGTATTCGATATCAAAAGATTTGAAAAGCGCCTCGGCAAAGAACAGTGGATTGAAACTTTGTAGCAAGAGCGTCCAGGAGTTAAATTCCAGAAATATAATCGGCCTCCATCTATCGATGATATTTGATGCACCGGATAATACGTTCGGCTCGTATCCTTCAACGTCAATTTTTATAAGATCAATCCTGATACCATTTAAATTTTCCATGCAATAGTCGTCCAGAGTTATAATTGGAATTGAACGAGACAAATCGTTTTCCGCAACGATAGCCCATGGCCCTGTTCCAAGCATCTTGATAGAGCCAGTTGTATTGCCAACCGCGGCATGGACAACGGAACAGTTGTCCATTTCATTGTCTCGGACGTTTTTCCTGAGAAGATCCGCATTTGACGGCAGTGGCTCGAACGCGAAGACCTTATGGGCCGGACAGCTAGCCGCGACAGCTATGGCTGTCGCGCCAATATTGGCGCCAACATCAAGATACGTCGATCCCGGAGAAAGGCCCTTGGCAAGTTGGACGAGTCGGTCATTTGACCAATCTGTTCCAGCGACTGACTTGACGTATTCGTGCTGATCACTCGTCAAAATCAAATTGCGACCATCTAGACAAAAATGTTCGGTCATCATTTCCATTTTAGGCGTCCTTGGCCATTCTGGGAGATGTAGTGGAAATCGTCGTGGGGTGGCTGCAAGTGATCAGATTTATTGCGTCCCGGCGCGCAGCCTGTCGGGGCGGACGTGACAGCCGCGTCACCTGGGGGCATTTGAAAAAGTCGCGGCAACCTTGCGCCCATGCGGTCATTTCACCGATCATCTGAGACGAGTGGCGCGGCGGGCGTGATCGCGCGGATTATCAGGGCGGCGGCGAGATAGGTCAGGGCGGCGAACAGGAAGGGCGCACCGGGGAAGAAAATCACCGCATCCCCCCGGGTGCAGGCGGAGAACAGCGCCGCTCCCACGAGGGGGGCGAAAATTGCCGTAAAACTTTGCAGCGCCGCCAGCACGCCCTGCGCCTCGCCCTGGCGGTCGGCGCCGGATTGCGCCGAGAACAGGGCGCGGATCGCCGGCGTGTTGATGGCGCCAAGGGCCGAGACCACGACGCCAACATACATCATCCAGCCGGCGAAGGCGAAGGCGAAGACGCTCTGCGCCAGTGCCGCGAGCAGGCAGCCGAGCAGAGCCACCCGGATCTCGCCGAGCCCGCCGATCAGCCGGCGGATGAGCAAGCCCTGCACCAGCGCCTGCGACAGCCCGGCCGCCGCCAGCGCCGCGCCGTTCTCGGTGGTGTGCCAGCCGAAGCGAAGCGCGGTCGAAAGCACAAAGGCGCTTTGCAGGGCGCCGAGGCCAAACCAGGTGCAGCTCCAGGCCAGGCCGAGGCGGCGCGCGCAGCGGTTGCCGGCAAGGCTCGCCAGGGCGCCGAGCGGGTTGGCGCGGCGCCAGCAAAACGCCCGCCGCCGCTCCGGCGGCAGCGATTCGGGCAGCACCAGAAAGCCATAGAGCGCGTTGCACAGCGATAATGCGGCGGCGACCAGGAAAGGCAGACGCAGCCAGATCGCGCCGAGCATGCCGCCCATCGCCGGGCCGAGGATGAAGCCCAGGCCGAACATCGCCCCCACGAGGCCGAATTGCTGGCCGCGCCGCTCGGGCGGCGTGACATCGGCGATATAGGCGGTGGTCGCCGAGATATTCCCCGTCGTCACCCCGGCCAGGAGACGCGCCACGAACAGCCAGGCGAGCGAGGGGCTGGCGGCGAGGATGAGATAGTCGAGGCCCAGACCGAGAACCGAGAGCAGCATCACCGGGCGGCGCCCGAAGCGATCCGAAAGCCCGCCCAGCACCGGGGCGAAAACGAACTGCATGGCGGAAAAACTGGCGGCGAGAATACCCACCCAGAAGGCGGCGTGGCTGGCATCGCCGCCCATGAACTGCAACACCAGTTGCGGCACGATCGGGATGATCAGGCCGATGCCGAGCGCATCGATCGCCAGCAGCGCCAGCGCGAACCCGACCGCGGGCTTGCGCGCTGGCGTCACGCCGCCCGCCAGGCGGCGGCGCGCGCGGCGGCGCGGACGCATTTGCGCATCACCGAAGGCAAGGCCTCGGCATCGACGGCGGCAAGCGGGCGAAGAAAGCCCGGCGCCGTGATGCACTCGACGCGGGCGGCGTGCACCTCGAGGGTGAGGGCAAAATGGGTAAAAACATGCCGCACCGCGCCGGCGGCGCGCCAATCCGCGGCCATTGGCGCGAGCGCCAGCGCCTCGGCGGGCGAATATGGCGCCGCGCGCCACGGCGTGCCGGGCAACTCGACCATGCCGCCGAGCAGACCGTTGCGGGGACGGTGGCGGAGCAATACCTGATCGGCCGCATCAACGAGCCAGAATTGTGCCCCGAAACGCTCCGGCCGCGGCGGTTTGGCGGACTTCCGCGGCAGCTCGGCGGCCAATCCGGCGGCTAGGCCGCGACAATTCCCAGCCAGCGGACAGAGCGCGCAATCCGGCCGCCCCGGCATGCAGACCCCGGCGCCAAGATCGAACAGCGCCTGCACCGCGTCCCCTGGGCGGGCACGGAACGCGGCATCGCGGGCGAGGGCCGCGGCGCGCGCCAGGATCGCCGCCCGAGCGCCGGGCAAGGGATCGGCGATGGCGAAATGGCGCGCCAGCACGCGCAGGACATTGCCGTCGACCGGCAAGGAAGCTGCCCCGAAAGCGATCGCTCCGATGGCGGCGGCGGTATAGGGACCGATGCCCGGCAAGGCGCGCAGCCCCGCCAGGTCGCGCGGAAAACCCCCGCGAGCGGCGACGGCGCGGGCGGCGGCCACGAGGTTGCGGGCGCGGGCGTAGTAGCCGAGCCCGGCCCAGAGCGCGAGCACATCTTCTTCCGCCGCCGCGGCGAGGGCGTTAATGTCAGGGAAGCGTTGGGTAAAGCGGTGAAAATAGGGTATCACCGTGGCAACCGTGGTCTGCTGTAGCATGATCTCGCTGAGCCAGACCCGATAAGGATCGGCCGTCTCGCCGGGTGTCGCCCGCCAGGGGAGAGCACGGCGATGGCGGTCATACCAGGCGAGCAGATCGGGCCACGCCAGCAGATCAGGCCAGGAAGAGAGTTCGCGGATGAGCGGATTACCCAGGGAGGGGGCGGAGAAGGCGGCGGGCAAGGAAGGAATGGCGCGCACGCCCAAGGATATGCCGCCCGCGGCGATGCAGGACAAGCCGGAGGCGCCGCGCAGCATCTACGGCCCGCGCCCGCTCGGCGCCCTCCTCGCGCCGCTGCTGCGCCCGACGTTTCGCAAGCGCGCCCCGGCGACGGCGCAAATCCTCGCCGATTGGCCGAGCATCGTCGGCCCCCGCCTCGCCGAGGTCACCACCCCGCGCCGGCTTGCCGCCGGCACCCTGACGCTGGCCTGCGCCGGGCCGGTGGCGCTGGAATTGCAGCACATGGCGGGCGCGCTGGCCGAACGGATCAACACCCATCTTGGCCGCCGAGCGGTCGAGCGGCTGCGCTTCGTGCAGGATCTGCTGGCACCGATGGCCTGCCCCCCGCCCCGCCCGCCGCCCGACCCCACGGTCGCCGCTCGCCTTGCCGCCCGCCTCGCCGATTTCCCCCATGCCGAACTGCGCAATGCCCTCGACGCGCTCGGCCGCGCCGTCTATGCCGCTGGGCGGCGCCGATGATTTTTTCCGTGCCGCCAGGCCGCTTTCGCGATATACCAGCTTTCAAGATATAGAGGTGAAAATGCCGATTGAGCGCCGTTCCCTACTAGCTCTTGTGGCGACCACGCCCTTCCTCGCGCGCCGCGCCAGCGCCGCCGAGGGCGATCCGCGCTTTTCCCCGCGCACCCTTGGGGCAGATCAGGCGCCGATCAAGGTGAGCGAATTCTTCTCTCTCACCTGCACCCACTGCGCCGCCTTCTCGCGCGAGACCATGCCGGAGGTGAAGGCCAAGCTGATCGAGCCCGGCAAGCTGCAAATGATCTACCACGATTTCCCGCTCGACCGGGTGGCGCTGATGGCGGCGATGGTCGCCCGCTCGCTCCCCGTGGAGCGTTATGAGCCGTTCGTCGCGGCGCTGTTTGCCAGCCAGGACCGCTGGGCCTTCAACCGCGACGCCAACCCGCGCGAGGAGCTCGCCAAGATGGCCGGTCTCGCCGGCATGCCGCGCGCCGCTTTCGACGCCGCGATCGCGGACAAGGATCTCCAGCAATTCATCCTCGCCGGGCAGCAGAAGGCCGAGGACGAATTCCAGATCGACTCGACCCCGACCTTCGTTCATGACGGCCATACCCATCCTGGCGAGATGAGCTACGCCGCCTTCGCCGCCTTCATCGGCGTCTCCGCGAGCTGAGAGCCGCCTGTGCCCGTGAGCTTCGCCCGCCTGCGCATTGCCGGCTTCAAGAGCTTCGCCGAGACCACGACGCTCGACATCCTGCCCGGCCTCACCGGCATTGTCGGGCCGAATGGCTGCGGCAAGTCGAACGTCGTCGAGGCGCTGCGCTGGGCGATGGGGGAGAACTCGGCGCGCAGCCTGCGTGGTGGCGAGATGGACGACGTGATCTTCGCCGGCACCGCGCATCGCCCCTCGCGCAACCTCGCCGAGGTCACGCTGCTGCTGGAGGACGCCGCCGGTCGCGCCCCGCCGCCTTTCCATGAGCAGGCGGAGATCGAGGTCACCCGGCGCATCGAGCGCGGCACGGGCAGCGCCTTTCGCATCAACGGGCGCGAGGCGCGGGCGCGCGACGTGCAAACCCTGTTCGCCGATCTCGCCTCCGGCGCGCGCGCCTCGGCGATGGTGAGCCAGGGGCGGGTTGCCGCCCTGGTCAACGCCCGGCCCGAGGAGCGGCGGATGATCCTCGAGGAGGCCGCCGGTATCACCGGCCTGCACGCCCGCCGCCACGAGGCTGAGCTGAAACTACGCGCCGCCGAGGCGAATCTCACCCGCGCCGAGGAATTGCGCGGCCAGCTCGATAGCCAGCTCCAGGGGCTCAAGCGTCAGGCTCGCCAGGCCAGCCGCTACCGCAACCTTTCGGGGGCGATCCGCGCGGCGGAGGCGGAATTCCTGGCGATCCAGCATGCCCGGGCGGAAATCGGGCGGGTGCAGGCGCGGGCGGCAGCGGCGGCAGCCGCGGCCGCGGCCGCGGCGGCGCAGCACGAGGCCGCTGCCGCCGCCACCGCCGCCACGACGACCGCCGCCACCCTGCCGCCGCTCCGCGCCGCCGAGGCCGAGGCGCGCACCGCGCTCGAGCGCGCCCGCATCGCGCTCGAACAGATCGCCGCCGAGGAACGTCGCGCCCGGAGCGCTCTCGAGGAGGCTCGTGCGCGCCGCGCCCAGATCGTGCGCGATCGCGACCATGCCGGCACGGCCCGCCGCGACGCCGCCGCCGCGCTCGCGCGGCTCGACGATGAAGCGGCCCGGCTCAAAGCCGAGGACGCCGCCCATCCTGGGCACCACGCGGCGGCCGAGGCAGCCGTCATCGCCAGCCAGGATGCCGCCCGCGCCGCCGAGGCCGAAGCCAACCGCGCCACCGAGGCGGCGGCGGCGGCGGAGGCGGAGAGCCGCGCGCTGGCAACCGCCCTGGCCGAGTCCGAAGCCCGCCAGCGCCGCGCCGCCGGCCATCTCGCGCGCCTCGAGGCCGAACGTGCGCGCATTCCCCCGCCCGATCCCCAAAGCCTCGCCGCCGCCAGCGCCGAACAGGACGCGGCACTGGCGGCGCTTGAGACCGCCGGCGCTCAACTGGTTGCCGCCGAGACGGCGCGGACCGCCGCGGAAGCCACCTTCGCCGAGGCCCGCGCACGCGCCAGCGCCGCCGGGGCAGCGCTGGCGCGCATCAAGGCCGAGGCCGACGCGCTCGCCGAATTGCTCGCCGTCAAGGATGGCGAACGCTGGCCGCCAATGGTCGATGCGCTGGAAGTGCCGGCGGGGCTGGAGGCGGCGCTCGGCGCGGCGTTGGGCGAGGAGCTGGAATCGGCGGCCGATCCCGAGGCGCCGCGGCACTGGCGCGAGCTTCCCGCGCGCGATTCTCTGCCCTTGCCGGCCGGCACCGTGAGCCTCGCCACGTTAGTCGGCGCGCCCGCCGCCCTAGCCCGCGCGCTCGCCGCGATCGGCCTGGTCGCCGATGATACCGCTGGAACAGCGCTACAGGCAGCGCTGGCGCCGGGGCAGATGCTGGTTTCGCGGGCCGGCGGGGTGTGGCGCTGGGACGGCTATACCATCCGTGCCGGCACACCGACCCCGGCGGCGGTGCGGCTCACCCAGCGCAATCGCCTCGCCGCGCTCCGCACGCGGCTCACCGCCGCGCGCGCCGAGAAGGACGCCGTCGAGGCCGCGCGCGCCGAGGCCGAGACCGTCGAAAAAACCTCCCGCGCCGCCGAGCAGGAAGCCCGTGCCGCGCGCCGGAGCGCCGAGCAACGCCGGGAACGGGCGCGCGAGGCGCTGGCGCGGCTTCAGGCCGAGGCCGCCGCGGCCGCCAGCCTCCGCGCTGCGCTCGAAGAGCAATGGCAGCGTGCCGCGGCCGAGGCGGCCGAGGCCGACTCCACCCTGACCCGGGCCCAGCAAGCACGCGCGGCGCTGCCCGACGCCGCCCTGCTCCGCACCGCGCGCGAGGCGGCGCGGAGCGCCTTCGCCGCCGCCCGCGCCGCGGAGACCGAGGCGCTGAGCGCCCGCGAAACGCTCGATCGCATGAGCACCCTCCGCGCTGCCCGTCACGCCGCCATCGCCAGCGAGCGACAGGCGTGGGAAGAGCGGGCGCGCGATGCCGCCTTGCGCCTCGCCGATCTCGCCACCCGCTTTGCCGAGGTCGAAACCACGCTCGCCGCGCGCGAGGCCGCCCCGACCGAACTCACGGCGGCGCGCGAAGCCAGCGCCGCCGCGCTCGACGCCGCGACCGAACAGCACCGCCGCGCCGCCGCCGCGCTTGCCGAGGGCGAGCAGGCGGATGCCGCCGCCGCCCGCACCGCCCGCGCCGCCGAGGCCGCCCTTGCCACCACGCGCGAGGCGATGGTGCGCGCCGAGGGCGCATTGGCGCAGGCCGATCACGCCTGGGGCGTGGTGGCCGAGCGGGTGCTGGAGCGGCTCGGTACCTCCCCCGTCTTCCCCGAGATCACCGGCCCGGTGGACGCGGAGGCCGAGGAAAAATCCCGCAAGCGCTTCGAGCGTCTCACCCGCGAGCGCGAGGAGATGGGACCGGTCAATCTCCGCGCCGAAATCGAGGCCAGCGAGATCGAGGCGCAAATCACCACCATCATCGCCGAATGCGCCGAGATCACCACCGCGATCGCCAAGCTGCGCGGCTCGATCGGCCATCTCAACCGCGAGGGGCGGGAGCGGCTTTCGACGGTTTTCACCGCCGTCGATCAGCATTTTCAGGCGCTCTTTGCCCGCATGTTCGGCGGCGGGCGGGCGCATCTCGCCCTCGTCGGCTCGGAAGATCCCTTGGCCGCCGGGTTGGAGATCTACGCCCAGCCGCCGGGCAAGAAACTCGCTACCCTCTCGCTGCTCTCGGGTGGCGAGCAGGCGCTCACCGCGCTCTCGCTGATCTTCGCGGTGTTCCGCTGCAACCCCGCCCCGGTCTCGGTGCTCGACGAGGTCGATGCGCCCCTCGATGACGCCAATGTCGAGCGCTTCTGCATCCTGCTCGAAGACATGGTGCGCGAAACCGGCACCCGCTTCCTAGTGGTGACGCACCATCACTTCACCATGGCGCGAATGGACCGGCTCTATGGCGTGACCATGCAGGAACGCGGTGTTTCACGCCTGCTCTCAGTCGATCTCGCCCACGCCACCGAGTTGGTCGAACCGCCGCGCCTGGCGGCGGAGTAGCAAGGCCAGGGCTTTGTCCCTGAACGAGATATAGCGATCGTCGGATCGGCTGACAGTTTGGCGGCACTCACAGGTTTATGAAAGCTTCAGCGAGACCGGGCAAGTCGCCATCGCCCGATGAGCGCGCGGAGCGGCGCCGTCATTTTCCACGAGGTCGAGCCGCGCAGCAGCGCGATCTCCTGGCGAAGCGCCGCGATTTCTAGGGCGTCCTGTCCCGATACCGGGGCGGTGGCGGGCGGCTCGGGCGAAGCGGTCGCGTGCGCGGCGGGCGAAAACGGGTACCAGAATTCGCCCGCCGATGGCCCCCGATCCTCACCCGCTGCGCGCTTGACGCCCACCAGCATCACCCGGTCATCGGTCTTGTAGAATCCGCCGGTCATCTCCGCGACCATGTCGTCCATGAAATCAAATTGTTCGAAGACCAGATCGAAGCCGATATGCCGGATCAGGTCGATGAGATACTCCTTCTGTATCCAGAAGGATTTGGCATTTGACCAGGAATGCCATTTCATCCGCTCCAGTTGCTCCGCGGACAAGGCTTCGTATTCCGGGTACCATCTGCCGCGCAGGCCTTCATGCTCGCAAATTTCCGAAAGACTGTGGCGTTTGATCGCCTCCGAAATCCCGGCATTCGCGACATGGGTCTGCAGGATCAGAATCTTTTTGCAATTTTTTGCGGCTTTCTCCAGAAATTCGCGCGGTCTATCGAGATGGTAGAGCAGACCATTGATAAAAAACACGTCGAATTTCCCATGACGGTCAATATTGTTGGCGTCGTCATGAATGAAGCGCAGATTGTCGAGATTGACATGCTCCTTGACATACATGCAGTTGAAAAAATTGCTCTCCCGCACCTCGATCCCGGTTGCCGTCATGCCGAGGCGCGCGAACTCGGTCGTGTAGCCGCCTTCGAGGCAGCCGACATCGACGATCGTCTTGCCGGCGAGGCCCGCGGGATAGATCACCTCGAGCAGGATGCGCGCGGCGCGCAGAACCGTGCTCCGATCGATCGTCCAGCGCAAAGATGGCAGCGTCGTGCGGCCATCGTCGAGGCGAATATTATGGGCGGTAAAGGTGTTCCCCATGGTCTCCAGAGCCCTCAAATCAGAACAATTCCATCAGCCGCGCGTGATCGGCAAGGTCGCTGGGAGGACCGGAAAAAATCATCCGACCCGACTTCATCACCGCGACCCGATCGCAGACCTTGAAGGCTTCCGCCACGTTCTGCTCGACCAGCAGCATCGCCATGCCGCGCGCCCGCTGCAAGGCGGCGAGCGGGCGCAGCAATTCCTGAAAAGTCCTGGGCGCGAGGCCGATCGAGGGTTCATCGAGCAGCAGGATGCGCGGGCGGCACAAAAGCGCGCGCCCGATCGCGACCATCTGCTGCTGCCCGCCTGAGAGTGTGCCGGCAGGGCGGGCATAAAAGCCGCGCACCATCGGCAAAACCGCGAAGACCTCCGCGATGCGCGCATTTGCCTCGGCGCCCGCGACCCCCGCCGACCAGAGCGCCAGGGCAAAATTCTCGGCAACCGTCAGGCCGGGAAAGACGCCGCGTCCCTCCGGCACATAGGCGATCCCGGCGCGCGCCATCGCGGCGGGATCGGGTCGAAGTGCTGCGCCGTCGAGCCGCACGGTGCCCGAGAGGGCCGGATGAAGCCCGAACAGCACGCGCAGCAAGGTCGATTTCCCCGCGCCATTATGGCCGATCAGGCAGAGGCTTTCGCCCGCCGCGAGCGCCAGATCGATGCCATCGAGCACCGCCCGCCCGCCATAGCCCGCGGCAATCCCCTCGGCTTGCAGAACAAAACTCACGCGCGTTCGCCGAAATAGATCGCGGCCAGGCGGGGATCGCCGAGGACGCTCTCGGGCGGGCCTTCGGCGAGCTTGCGGCCCTGATCGAGAAAAACGATACGGTCGGCAAGTTCGATGACAATATCGAGATTATGCTCGATCAGGCAGATCGTCACGCCGTCCGCGACCGCCGCGCGCAACAGTGCCGTGAAACGCGCGCGTGAGGCGGGATCGAGCCCCGAGGCCGGCTCATCGAGCAGCCAGATGCGCGCCCCGCTCGCCAGAATACGCGCGAGCGAGAGGAATTTGCGCTCGGCATAGGCGAGATCGGCCGCCTCGGCGCGGGCCAGTGGCGCAAGCCCGGTGCGTTCCAGCGCCTGCGCCCCACGCGCGGCGCGTTCCCGCGCCGCGCGGGCGCCCCCGGGCTGCCAGAACCACGAGGCCGGTTCGGTCGCGGCGAGCACGTTATCACGCACGCTCATCCGCGCGAACAGGCGCAGATCCTGGAAACTGCGCGCCAGCCCCATGCGCGCGATGCGATGCGGCGCATGCCCGGTAATTCTCTGGCCAAACAATTCCACCACACCGGCATCGGCGGCGAGATGGCCAGTGATGAGATTGAAAAGCGTCGTCTTGCCCGCGCCATTCGGGCCGACAAGGGCGGTGATGATGCCAGGCGCGAGATCGAGATCGACCGCCTCGACCGCATTGATGCCGCCAAAATGCCGGGTCAGGCCACGCGCCGATAACAGCGCGTTCATCGCCGCCCCATCGCGCGTCCGGCGAGGCCGGCGGGGCGAAAAATCATCAGCAGTGTCATTGCAAAACCGTAGATCAGCTGCTGCACGGCGCCGATATCGGTCGGTGGAATGAAGGGAATGAAGGTGAGAGCGGCGGGCAAAAGCAGCAGCAGAAGCGTGCCGATGAGCGGGCCCGAAAGCGTGCCGGCACCGCCGATGATCACCATCGCCAGGATCAGCACCGATTGATCCAGGGTAAAGCTCTCGACGTTGACGAATTCTTCCTGGAACGCGAACAGGGCGCCGGCGATGCCGGCAAAGGCCGTGCCGAGCACCACCGCCAGGGTCTTGATCAGCGCGACATTCTTGCCGAGAGCCTCCGCGGCAGTTTCGGAATCACGCAGAGCCATCAAGGCGCGGCCGAAACTGCCGCGCATGAGTTGCCGCACCAGCGCCAGCGCCAGCGCCAGGAAGGCGAGGCAGCAGAGCAGGAACACCAGAGGATCGGCAAGCGTGAAGCCGAACAGCGTCGACGGCGGGATGCCGACCAGTCCGCCGAGCCCGCCGGTGATGGCTTGCGCCTCGGTGAACACGGTGGTCGCCAGCATTTGCAGGCCAAGACTGGCGATGACGAAATATTCGCCCCGCACGCGCAAGGCGGGAAGCGCGAGCGCCGCCGAGAGCAGGCCGGCGATGAGGGCCGAGGCAAGCGCCGCGAGCAGCAGATCGGGAAACAGATCGAGCGCGACATGCGCCCCGGCATAGGCGCCGAGACCAAAAAACACCGCGTGCGCGACACTGAAAATGCCGCCATAGCCGATCAGGATGTTGAGGCTGACACTAAGCAGGCCAAAAATCGCGGCGAGTTGCGCGAGATTAAGGAGATAGGCGGTCATCGCACCAGCGCCGCGCCAAAAATCCCGCGCGGGCGGAACAGGATGAAGGCGAACAGCGCAACGAAGCCCGCCGCCTCGCTCCACTGCGTATCGAGCCCGGCGACGACGAGATTTTCGACGATGCCGAGCAAGAGCCCGGCCAGCGCCGCGCCGCGCAGACTGCCGATGCCGCCCATCACCGAGGCGGCGAGGCTGATCAGCATGACATGCGCGCCAACCCCTGGCGACAACCCGGTGGTCATCGCGCCGAGCACCGCGCCCGGCACCGCGAGCGCCGAGCCAAGCGCGAAGGCCAAAGCCGAAAGGCGCCGCGCTGAAAGCCCAAAAGCCCTGATAAGATCAGGGTTTTCGGCGAGCGCGCGCAGCCCGATGCCGGCCCGCGTGCGTGCGAGAAAGGCGCCGAGGACGGCGAAAACCACCCCGGCCGTGGCGAGCGCGAGCCAGAACACCCGCGCGATATAGAGACCCGGCAGGACCTCGTGGGCGCGGGTGAGCGGGCTCGAAATGGCGATGAAGGCGCGGCCGAAACTGAGTTCGATCAGGCTTTGCACGACGATCACCACGCCGAAGGCCGCAACAAACACCGTGAAAAACGCGCCATGATGGCGCTGGATCGGCCGATAGACGGCGGCTTCGAGCAACAACCCGAAAGCGATCGCCACGACCAGCGCGAGCCCGACGCCCGCCGGCCACGCCCAGCCCAGGCGCGTCGCTAGTACGAAGGCGTAGCCGGCCAACGCATAGGTCGCGCCATGGGCAAAATGAAAAATCCGCGTCGCGCCAAAAATCAGCGCGAAGCCGGCGGCGGTCAGCGCATAGAGCGCGCCGGTCTCGATCCCCGAGACCAGCAATTGCAGGATCAGCATGGCAGATCAGCCGATCGGCACGAGCTTGCCGTCCTGATAGCGGTTGACAACGATTTTCATCGAAATATCGCAGAGGTCGTCGAACACGCCCTCGCCGCCGACCAGCGGGAAGCGGCGGGTGGCGAGCAGGGTGGCGCGCAGGTTATCGCCATTGACGGGTTTTCCCGATTTTTCCAATTGCTGTGCGAGCAGGGCAAAAAGCCTGACGGCGTTGTAGTAGTTTTGATTGTAGGTGGTGGGATCGGTGTGATACGCCGCTCGCCAATCGGCGACAAAGCGCTTGGTTATGGGATCATCAGCCGACCAGTCGGCGGCCTGGTTGGTGAAAATGAGCCCTTCCGCCTCGGGCAGATTGCGCACCGAGGGGATGGTCGCGGCGGAATAGGTGAGCAATTGCTGGCTGATCCCGGCATCGCGCAATTGCTTGATGATTTCCGCCTGCTGCGCGCCGTAGGAGGCGAAATAGACGGCATCGGGCGAGAGCGTGCGGATGCGCGCGGCGATCGCGGAAAATTGCTGGTCGGTGGGCGCGATGGCATCGGCGGTGACAATCTCGCCCCCGGCCGCTGTGAGATCGCCCTTCAATGATTTCAACAGACCGTTGCCGAACGGGTCGTTGACGTAAATGAGGGCGATGCGGCGCAGCTTGCGCGCCATCAGGAAGGGCACCAGCACCTTGATCTCGTCGGGCACCAGGGGGATGACATTCCAATAATAGGGCGAGAGGCCGGCGAGATCGGGGCCGACGCCGCCGCCATTGACCAGCACCACCTTGGCGCGCGCGCCGATCGGGGCGGCGGCCTTGGAAACTCCGGTAAAGCCGATCAGTACATAGACCGCGCGATCGACATTGACGAGCTTGCTCATGCCGACCGCGCCGCCTTGCGGCGTGCCCTCGCTGTCCTCGGCGCGCAGCACGAGCGGGCGCGACAGCATTTTATCGGCGGCGACATGCTTGAGCGCCATCTCGGCGCCGGCGGTAAAGATCGTGCCATATTCGGCATTCGGCCCGGCCATCGGGAACAGCGTGCCAAGGATATAGGAATCCTCGGCGCGAGGCCGCGACGGCGCCAGGAGCGCGCCCGCGGCGAGCCCCGCCGCTCCGCCAAGCCAGATGCGGCGCGTGACCATGCTCTTGCCCCCGGTCATTATTTCTCTCCCTGTCTTGTGGCGGCGCGTGGGCGCGCCTCTTTTCGCGCGCAGCAAATCGGATACTCTCTCCGGCGTCAATCATTGGGAGAAACGACGCATGGCACAGATCAGGATCATGGCGAAGGGCTTGCGCTTTCCGGAGGGTCCGGTGGCGCTCGCCGACGGCTCGGTGGTGCTCGTCGAGATCGCCCGCGGCACCATCAGCCGCGTCGCCCCCGATGGCACCGTCACGGTTCTCGCCGAAACCGGCGGCGGCCCCAACGGGCTCGCGATCGGCCCCGATGGCGCCTATTACCTCTGCAATAATGGCGGCTTCGAATGGGCCGAGCGCGCCGGTCTGTTGCTCCCCGTGATGCAGGCGAAAAACTACGCCGGCGGGCGGATCGAGCGCATCGATGCCAAAACCGGCGCGGTGACGAAGCTCTATGACCATTGCGGCGCGCGCCGGCTGCGTGGGCCGAACGACATCGTATTCGATGACGCGGGCGGCTTCTATTTCACCGATCTCGGCAAGGTGCGGGCCGAGGATCGCGACCATGGCGGGGTCTATTATGCCCGCGCCGACGGCTCGGCGATCACCGAGATCGCCTATCCGGTGCTGACGCCGAACGGCATCGGCCTCTCGCCGGATGGCAAGGTGGTCTATGTCGCGGAGACCGAAACCTCCCGGCTCTGGGGCTTCGATCTCGAAGGCCCCGGCGTCGCGCGCAAGCAGCCCTTTCCCGCCTCCCCGCATGGCGGACGGCTGATCGCCGGCCTCGCGGGGTTTCAGCGCTTCGACAGCCTAGCCGTGATGGCCTCGGGCAATGTCGCCGTCGCCACCCTCAACACCGGCCACATCACCGAGATCGCGCCCGACGGGCGGGTGGTGCGCCAGGTCAAGATGCCGGAGGCCTATCCGACCAACATCTGCTTCGGCGGCGCGGATATGCGCACCGCCTATATCACCCTCTCGGGTACCGGCCAGCTCGCGGTGATGGACTGGCCGGAGCCGGGACTGCGCCTGCTCGGTCAGGGCGTGGAGATCAATCGAACTTGAAAAAGCATGCCCACTGGGAACATTGGTTTTTTCCCGCCGATTCCGGGGTGGTGGGAGATTCTTTTTCAAACGCTCAGTGATGGGAACTGGCGTGTGGCCGGGCGGGTAGGCCCGTGAGACTCGTGGTGCGGGCGGCAAATCCCGCCCGTGCCGCCGCCGCGCTCCGCGCCGCCATGGCGCGGGCGAAGCCCGGCCGCACCCGCGCCATGACATGCTCGGCGCTGACATGCTCCTCATCGACCACCGCCTCCGCTGTCTCCGCCCGGCCCGGCGCGGCGGCCGAAGGCGCGGCCCTGGCCGGCAGGCTCGCCGCCGCGAGGGCGGCGCTGGTCACAGCCCCGGGGCGCGCCGCGAGATGCGCGGGGTCGGGCGCCACGGGGTGGTCGGGATCGGCGACATTGGCGCGGTTGATGGCCCGGAGATAGGTGCGGTTGACCGGATAGGGCGGCAGGTAGAACTCGCCCGGCCAGAGCGGCGCCCAGGCCAGCGGCGCGAAGGGGTAGGCGCTCGGCAGGCCGAACTCGAAGCCGAAGCCGCTGCCGATCCCGACCCCGGCATTGGTGCCAAGGAACGTCACCAGGGCCGGGGCATAGATCGGCGGCGCATTGAGCGGGGCGTTGGCGATCTCCGGCGCCCAGGCCCAGGTGCCGTCGATCGCCACCCAGCGGCCGTAATGGAACGGCGCGAACCCCCAGGACTCGGAGGACACCCAGGTCCAGCCCCAGGGCGCGACATAGGTCCAGATGCCGCCCCTCGTATAGGGCGACCAGCCCGGCCCGACGGGGGGATACCAGAGTGGGCCGAAAGCCGGATTGTTCACCCAATTGCCGAGCTGCATCAGCGTCTCGCCCCCGGTCATTGCCGCGACCCGCGGGGGCAGGGCGAAGACCGGCGGCGAGGAGGCGTATTCGGCCGGGTCGTGCTGGCCCATCAGCGCGGTGAAATCATCGACCACGAGATCGCCGACGCCACCGCGATAGGGCGGCGCGGTGCCGAGAAACGCGGCGCTCCGCTCGACGCCGAGATGCATGGTGCGGCCCTCGGTGACGAGATCGGCCGGCGCGTCGAGTGCCGAGAATCGGCTCGGCTGGGTGGCATCGCCAGCGTTGATGACGAAGCGGCCGGTGCGCCGCACGACCAGCGTCGCGCGCGCGGTGAGAACATACCAACCGTCGCCCGGTTGCGGGTCGCGCACATCAAGGAACAACGCGCCGGCGCTGAGCGTCGCGATGAAATGTTGGTCATCGAGGCGATCGATGGCGAGGCGGCTCCGCTGATCGAGCCAGAGCCGGCTCGGGCCGATTTCGAGTTTTACCTGTGCCCCCGCGCCGGTTTCGACCACGCTGGCGCTCGTCAGCGGATCGTTCTGCCGCGCCGGCGCGACCCCACCCCCCGCCTGGCGCAACGCCACCGCCCCGCGCAGCGCCGCGATCCGCCCGACCCGGCCCGGCGGTGCAACGCTCTCCGTCGATGCGCCGCCCTGGGCGGGCGGCGCGGCGCGCGTCGGCGCAGCGGCGAGCCCGAGCAGCATCAGCCCCGCTAACGTCGCGCGCGCCACAACCCGCCCTCCCGCCTGCATGAAATGAACCCGCATGAGAGGAAAATGTGGATGCGCCGCGGATATGGGAAGACGTGCCGCCGCCATGCCATTTCGTCGCCGGAATTTGATCGCGAAATCATCGACCTCGGGTGGTTATCGCGTCATCGAGGCTTTCCATGTATGGGAGTATTGGGGCGCACATCGGGTGTGCCTTGAAGGAGACGACGTCATGTTGGGCAGGAAGCAGCGGCCGCGCCATCTCTGGGCGATCCTCGGCCTCACGGCTCTGGTCGCGGCCTGCAGCGAGCCCGCGAGCTATTATACTGCCGGCTATGGCTATGATGGCGGCTATGGCGATTACGGCGGCTATGGCGATTATGGCTATGGGGGCGGCCCCTATTACGGCTACGGCGGCTACGATCCCTGGGGCTGGGGGCTGGGTTTCGCGGGCATCGGTCTGCTGGGCTTCGGCGGGTATGGGATCTATAATAATTTCAATAACTTCAACCATGGCGGGTTTTACAATGGCCGCGCCTTTGGCGGCCCCGCGGGCGGCGGCTTCCGTGGCAACTGGGCGCATACCTATGGCGGGCCGGGTGGCCATTTCGGCGGCTTCGCGGGCAATCATGGCGGCTTTGGCGGCGGCGGTTTCCATGGCGGCGGTTTTGGCGGCGGTGGGTTCCATGGCGGCGGCGGCTTCAGTGGCCATCATTGAGGCCAGCGCCGGCGCGCGAGGGCCTTCTTTTTAAAACGCTCAGTCCTCGGGGAGGGTGGCGAGAGCGCCCAGGATGGTTTCCGGATCGGGCGGGCAGCCGCGGATGACGAGATCGGGTGCGCGCCGAGCGAGTCCCCCCCGGCAGGCATAGCTGCCCTGGAACACGCCGCCATCGATCGCGCAATCGCCAAGCGCCACAAGAAATTTCGGCCCCGCCATGGCTTGCCAGGCGGCTTCGAGGGCGTAGTCCATGGCCGCGCTGACCGGCCCCGCGACCAGCAGGATCGCGGCGGCCGCCGGGCTCGCGGCGAGCCGGAAACCGGCCCGCCGCACCACGAGCTGGAGTTCGAGCGCGCAGCCGCCACAGCCGCCGGCATCGAGAAAAAACACCGCCCGTCCGCCACCCGCCCGGCTCACAGATCCATCCCCGACACGCTGCCGCCGAAGGACGCGCGGATCAGCGCGAACTCGTCCCACGCCGCCCCCCGCAGCGCCGCCTCCAGCAGCCTCCCGGTGCGCCAGCCGGGATCGCAGGGAAACGCCGCGACGATCAACCCACCCTCGATCTCCAGAAAATGCCAGATCTCGCCCTCTGGCCCCTCGGCGAGCCCAAGCCCCTTGCCGGTGCCGTTCGGGAGGGGCGCCAGCACCGGGCCGGGGGGCAGATCGGCGAGCAGCACGCGCGCCAGGGTGAGCGCGAGCGCGATCTCCTCGCGCCGCGCCCATGCCCGCGCCTCGACATCGCTGCCAACAATCTCGGGAAGCGCGAAATCGAGCCGGTCATAGGGCGGATAGCCAGGACTGTGGCGCGCGTCTTCGCGGCTGCCACAGGCGCGGGCGGCAAATCCGCAGCCCGTGAACCGGCGCAGGGTATCCCGCGCCACCCGCCCACGCCCGGCCAGCGCCGCTTCGGCGAAGGAGAGGCCGGCAAGGCGGCTCTCCACCTGATCGAGAGCGCCGGCGAGCCCGCGCGCCCCCGCGGCATCGAGATCGCCGGCGAGCCCGCCGGGGATCAGCACGTCCATCATCAGCCGATGGCCGAAAACGCTCCCGCAAGCCTCCCGCAGCGCCGCCAGCGCCGCGGCACCCAACCGCGCGGCGGGTGCGGCGCCGGTCAGCTCGGCAAGGGTGACGAGGCGGGAGAGATGGGTCGTGATGCGCTCGATCTCGGCCATCACGCCGCGCAGTGCCACGGCGCGGGGCGGCGCGGCGACCCCAAGTGCGGCCTCGGCGGCGGTGGCGAAGGCGAGGCTGTGCGCGACGGTCGCCTCGGCCGCGAGGCGAGCGGCGAAGCGTGCCGCAACCCGCGCCGTCCTGTCGCGCATCAAGGCGATCTGACCCTTATGGGCATAGCCCGGCCGGCGCGCGACGGCGGCGATGCATTCCCCATCCAGGCGGAACCGCCAATGGACGGGGCCGGCGAGATCGCCGCTGGCCGGCCCGATCGCCAGTTGCCCGGAAGGCGCATCGGGGAAAAACTCCGCCCAGGCCGGCTCGGCGGCGGGCGGGCCGGGGCGGGCGGCGAGCGGAGCGGTGCAGGGCCACAAGCCATGATCGAGGAGCGGCGCCTCCGCGCCGCCCGCGGCGCGATAGCCCCAGAGATCGCCGACCACCCGCTCGAAATCGTCCGCCACCGGCCAGTGTGGCGAGAGGGCGGCGAAGCCGCGATCGGCAAGCGGCGCCACCACCGGCAGGATGTCTCCCGCGGGGCCGCGAAACAGCGCCCGCACCCGCCCGCCCGAAGCCCAGAGGGCGAGCAGGAGAAGCTCTTCGCTCTCCGGTGCGGTGGCCAAAGCGCGCCAGGAATCCGCATCGAGCACCCGTCCCGGCCAGGGATGGAGATCCGCTTCCAGCGGCGCGGCGGCGAGGAGATCGCGGGCACTGGTCATGCCGCCCCGCGCGCGAAGGCGGCCGACAGCGCGGCACCGAGGGCCAGCGCCCAGGCCGCGCCCAGCTCTGGGCTGAGCAGTGTCGGGCTTGGACGCCGCGCTGCTGGGCGCGCCGGGGCCAGCGCCGAGCCGGCGAGCGCCACCGCCCCGGCCTTGATCACCCAGGCGAGGATGCCGATTCCCCAACCCGCGACCTCGGTCCCGGCGAGGCCGGCGGGAAAAAACAAATCGGCGATGAGGCTGCACAGCACGACGCGGCGTAGCGCGGCGGCGGCAAGAAAAGCCGCGCGCGCGCGGCCCGCATGGTCCGGGCAAGGCAGTGGCTCGGGAGCGCAGCGGGCCAGGGCGGCCAGGGCCAGCAGACCGAGCAGGCGGGGCGCGAGCGGCGCGCCCGCGGCGATCTCGGCGCTGATGCCGCCGATGAGAACCCCGCCCGCGAGCTGCGCCAGGCTCCACAACACGAGAAACAGGATCGGTGTCGCGAGCACGCCGAAGCCAAGCCGCCATCCGAGCGCGAGGCCCCCCGCCGTCGTTCCCCCCTCCAGCAGCGCCAGACCCGGCGCCAGCGCCGACAGCCCGAGCAGGCCCGCGAGCAGCGGCAGGGAAGCAAGCGCGGCACCAGGTAAGGCGGTCGTGAAGGAGGGCGTAAGGGCGGCGGCGAGCAAGACGCTGGCCAGACTGAGCGCGGGCGCGAGCCAGAACGCCCCGGTCAAGGGCGCTGGCCAGCGCGCGCGCTGACGCCACAGCCCGCGCCACATCAAAAAATTCTCCCGCATCGCGGCAAACCCAGGCTTGTCCCGAACCCCCACGCCGAGGGCCAGGGCCGCGGCGATCATCAAGGCGAGGTGCGGAATTTCCACCATGCCCGCCATCATCCCTCCCACCAAGCGGCGCAGCCCGCTCGCCAGGCAGCGCGCGGGC
>JAKCCP010000102.1 GCA_021841985.1 Pseudomonadota bacterium
AGCGCGACGGTTTTGTCGCCGCGCGCTTCCGGCGTGCCGTAATCGGTTTCCTTGATCAGGGTCATGGCGATCTCCTATGCGGCGGCGGCGCGGGTGAAATCGGCACGGAAATGGGTGAGCGCGCTCATCACCGGATACGGCGTGAAGCCGCCCAGCGCGCAAAGCGAGCCGAATTTCATAGTCTCACAAAGATCGGTGATCAGGGCGAGATTTTTCTCCACGTCCCGACCTTCGCGGATGCGATCCATGACCTCGACGCCGCGGGTCGAGCCGATCCGGCAGGGGGTGCATTTGCCGCAGGATTCGATGGCGCAGAATTCCATCGCGAAACGCGCCTGCGCCGCCATGTCGACGCTGTCGTCGAACACCACGACGCCGCCATGGCCGATCAGCCCGTCGCGCGCGGCGAAGGCCTCGTAATCGAAGGGCGTGTCGAAGAGGGCGCGCGGAAAATAGGCGCCGAGCGGGCCGCCGACCTGCACCGCCCGCGCCGGGCGCCCGCTCGCCGTGCCGCCGCCGATCTCCTCCACCAATTCGCCGAGGGTGACACCGAACGCCGCCTCGAACAGCCCGGGATAGCGGATATTGCCGGCCAATTGGACCGGCATGGTGCCGCGCGAACGGCCATGGCCGAGATCCTGATAGGCTTTCGCGCCCTCGGCGAGGATGACCGGGACGGAGGCGAGCGAGATCACGTTGTTGATCACGGTCGGCTGGCCGAAGAGGCCCTGGAGCGCCGGCAGCGGCGGTTTGGCGCGCACCATCCCGCGCTTGCCCTCGAGACTGTCGAGCAGCGCCGTCTCCTCGCCGCAGACATAGGCGCCGGCGCCGACCCGGACCTCGAGATCGAAGGCGAATCCCGAGCCCTGGATGTTTTCCCCGAGAAAACCGGCGCGCCGCGCCGCCAGGATCGCGGCGGCCAGGGCGGCGATCGCGGGCGGGTATTCCGAGCGGGTGTAGAGATAGCCCTTGCTCGCGCCGACCGCGTAGCCGGCGATCAGCATCCCCTCGATCAACACGAAGGGATCGCCCTCCATGATCATGCGGTCGGCGAAGGTGCCGGAATCGCCTTCATCGGCGTTGCAGACGACGTATTTGCGCGCGGCCTTGGCACCGGCGGCGGTGCGCCACTTGATCCCGGTCGGGAAGCCGGCGCCGCCGCGCCCGCGGAGGCCCGAGGCGACGACCTCCTCGACCGTTGCCGCCGGGCCGAGCGCAAACGCCCGCGCCAGCCCCAGCCAGCCGCCATGGGCGGCGTAATCGGCGGCGGAGGCGGGATCGACGATGCCGACGCGGGCAAAGGTGAGCCGCGTCTGGCGCTTGAGAAAGGGGATCTCCTCGGGTCGGCCGAGATGCTTCGGATGCGCGCCGCCGGCGAGAAAATCCGCCGCGAACAGCGATGCGACCTCCTCGGCCGCGACCGGGCCATAGGCGATGCGGCCGGAAGGGGTCGCGACCTCGAGCATCGGCTCCAGCCAGTAAAGCCCGCGCGAGCCGGTGCGCACGATCTCGAGCGTGACCCCGCGCGCCCGCGCCTCGCGCGCCAGCGCCGCCGCCACCGCCTCCGCGCCCAAGGCCAGCGCCCCGGCGTCACGCGGGAGGTAAATCCGCGCGCTCACGCCGTTTGCTCCACGCGGCTCGCATCCGCGACCAGGGCCGCGAGCCGCCTTGCCTCAAGCCGGCCGATCGGGGCGCCGTCGAACAAGGCCGCCGGCGGCATGGCGCAGAGACCGAGACAATAGACCGGCTCGATGGTGAGCGCGCCATCCGCGGTGGTTCCCCCCCATTCGAGGCCGAGCCGCGCCAGCAGATCCGCGGCCAGGGCGGCGCCATTCATCGACTGGCACGCCTCGGCGCGGCAGAGTTTCAGAACATGCCGCCCGGCCGGCGCGCGCCGGAAATCGTGATAGAAGCCGATCACACCCGTGATCTCGGCGCGCGAAAGATTGAACGCGCTGGCGAGCAGCGGCTCCGCCGCCTCGGGCACGCAGCCGAACGCCGCCATCAGGGCGTGGAGCGCCGGCAGCAGCCCCCCCTCGCGACCGGCTTCCGCCGAAATCAGGGCGCTGGCCTGCGCCGCGTCCCACGCGGGCTCAGGTTGCGCATGGCGCGGGTACCCGTCGGTCATCGCAATATCCATGAATCTCGTTGTCCTTGGATCGTCGGCGATCCCATGAGGATCAGATGCGCATAAGATGCGGCGTGATCAAGGCAGGTATGCCGTGACGCAATAGAACATCACGATTAAGAATTGGTTTTTAGCGGCCATCGCTCGTGAACCGCCGAGGTGGATTTACACCTCGAGAAATTTACGCCTCCAGGCTGGGCGCGGTGATCTGCGCCTGGGTGACGAGCGCCGCGGTCAATGGCGTCATCGGCTCGCGGTAGGGCACGACGAGGCCGACCGTCGGGCTCGGTGGCCCGCCTTCGATCGGAATCGCCCGCACGGCGTCACTCAGCCCGAGCATGGCGGCGAGTTTGATCGGCATCACGCTCGCCCAATGCCCGGTGCGGACATGCGACCACAGCACCACCATCGAATTCGATTCCAGCGTCGGCATCGCCGGCCGCCCGGTCAGGCGCAGCATCCGGTCGAGAATGCGCCGGTTCTGCATGTCCGGGGTGAGGAGGCAGAGCGGAATCTGCGCGACATCCTCCCAGGACACTTTCGCGCGATCGCCGAGCGGCGCCTGCGGCGCGGTGATCAGGCAATAGCGCTCGTGATAGAGCGGCACCGTGCGCACCCGGCCGAGCGGCTCGTTGTCGAGATAGGTGATGCCGGCATCGACCTCGAGATTTTCGAGCAGCGCCAGCGTCGCGATCGAGGTCGAGGAGAGGATGGAGAAGGTGACGCCGGGATGGCGCTCGCGATAGGGGGTGGTGAGCTGCGCCACCATGGCGAGCGCGGTCGGGATGACGGCGATTTTGAGATTGCCGGCGAGCCCCTGTTTGAGCGCGCGGATTTCCTGGCGCATGGCGCGGGTATCGGCGACGATGCGGCGCGCCCAATCCAGCGTGCGCTCGCCCTCCGGGGTGAAGCCGAGAAAGCGCGAGCCGCGCTGGACCAGGAGCACGCCGAGCGTCTCCTCCAACTGCTTGATGCCGGCCGACAAGGTCGGCTGCGTCACGCCGCAGATCTCGGCGGCATGGCCGAAATGCCGCTCACGCGCCAAGGCCAGAAGATATTCCAGTTTCTCGATCACGTGGCACGATCCTTCCGCCCGCCACTTAGACGCCGGCTCAATTTCTGGCAAGCGCCCGACATCTTGTGATATTTAAATGAATATAACAATTCGGCCGCGTCCGCGCGCCCGGCACGCCCCGATCCCGGCCGCCGAACGCGCGCCTTGATCGGTTTTTCGATGAGGCCGATCGAGAAAATCAGTTTGCGAGGTGGCGGGAAGTCGTTTAGATACGATCCCAGGTCGGAGGGTTTGCTCGTACTCGAGCGCCTTCCCGATCTGGTGGTTCAGTTACCGCGTGGAACTTGAGTGCATGACTGGGCTCAATACTGGCCGCCACATAATGGAACCCACAAGATTCTTTGTCATTAGGAGGCAACACCATGGCCTGGAAATCCCCGAAGATCGTTGAAATCGCGCTCGGCGCTGAAATCAACAGCTACGCCTGCGCCGAAGCGAAGTAATTTCGCGAAAACGCCGCCGCGAGGCCTCGCCTCCGGCGGCGTTTTCTATTTGACCAAGTAATCGAGAAAATAATGCGGGCGGTTATTCTTGGGGCCGCGGCGGGAGGCGGGTTCCCGCAATGGAACTCAAACGCCGAGGGCTGCCGACGTGCGCGTGCCGGCGATCCGGCGGCGAAACCCCGCAATCAGGCCTCGCTCGCCGTCTCCGCCGACGGGGACCATTGGTTCCTGCTCAACGCCACCCCCGATCTCCGCGCCCAGATCGAAAGGGCGCCGTTTTTGCACCCCCGGCACGGGCTCCGCTCGACCCCGATCGCCGGTGTCGTGTTGACCGACGGCAATGTCGATGCCATCGCCGGCCTCCTCAATCTCCGCGAGCGCGAGGCCTTCACCATCCACGCGACCGCGAGCGTCCTCGGCGTGCTCGACGAAAACCCGGTCTTCGAGGTTCTGGCGCGCGATGTCGTGGCGCGCGAGGCGGTCACCCTCGATGTGCCGCGGCCGCTCCGGCTCGCCGGCGGCGCGCCGAGCGGGCTTGCGCTGACCCTGTTCGCGGTGCCGGGCAAGGTGCCGCTCTATCTCGAACGCCCCGGCGAGGCGCCCGCCATCATCGAGGGCGAGGAGACCGTGGGCGCGATGATCAGCGACGGTGCAAGACACCTCTATTTCATCCCCGGCTGCGCCCGCGTCACCCCATCGCTCCTCGCCCGCCTCGCCGGCGCCGATGCCCTCTTCTTCGACGGCACGATGTGGCGCGACGATGAGATGATCCGCGCCGGCATCGGCACCAAGACCGGCCTCCGCATGGGCCATATCAGCGTCGGCGGCGAAAACGGCACCCTCGCCGCCTTCCGCGACTGCCCGATCCCGCACCGCATCCTGGTCCATATCAATAATTCCAATCCGATCCTGCTTTCCGACAGCCCCGAACACGCGGCGGTTCTGGCCGCCGGCTGGCGCGTCGGCGAAGACGGGATGGAGATCACGTTATGACCGCGATCGGCCTGCTT
>JAKCCP010000248.1 GCA_021841985.1 Pseudomonadota bacterium
CACGCTGGCGCAGGGCAAGCCGCCGACCGAGGCCGGCAATACCACGCTGGCGCAAGGCAAGCCGCCGACCGAGGCCGGCAATACCACGCTGGCGCAAGGCAAGCCGCCGACCGAGGCCGGCAACACCACGCTCGCCCAAGGCAAGCCGCCGACCGAGGCCGGCAATACCACGCTCGCCCAAGGCAAGCCGCCGACCGAGGCCGACAATACCACGCTCGCCGCCGCGCACTGCGAATAACCCTAGGCGGGGCCCCGCGCGGGGGCCCGTGTCTGGCGAAACGGGCCGTCTGCCGGGAAGGGCAGGCGGCCTTGTTTTTTGCCCGGGCGGAACCGCGGCATGATTATCGCAAAGCCATCCCTCATGCGTTGCGATGACCAGGGAAGCCGGTGTTCCGCCAGTGGCCGCAGCCGCGGCGTGCGGGCCCGCGCCACTGGCGGCGGAGCTGTTGCCAAAAAGCGTCAGCGAATTGCCATGACGGCATCCTTACCGCCTGGTGCCGGAAAATTAAGCAATGGGTGGCAGGTTCGTGCTAAACTGAGCTTCGTTGAGATGCAGATGACGCCGTGCGGCGCCCGGGCAGCCGCCGCATGGTGCGCAGACCGCGGAGAATGCGCATGGCGGAGTTGCAAGACGCCAAGCACGGCACCGAAAACGCTGGATCGATTCGGCGCGCGGGCGGTGGCTGGCACGATGTCACGGGGGAAGAGTTCAGGAAAAAATTCCTTGCGCCGCCGCGCAATCAGGCTTAAACCCTAACATAAACTAGAACAAAAAAGGAACACATCCCGAGGAGCCGAAGCTTTCCCGCCCGAACCCAGATCTCTTCTCTCTAACAGAGCCACGGAGCGACGATGAGTTTCATCGAAGACCTGTTTTCCCAGTCCCGGCGCGCTTACGAGAGCAAGCGTGAAAGCGAGATGTCGCTGAGCGAATATCTCGATCTCTGCCGTGGCGATCCGATGGCCCATGCCACCGCCGCCGAACGCATGGTCGCCGCCATCGGCGAGGCCGAAATCCTCGACACCTCGAAAAATCCGCGCCTCGGCCGGGTGTTCATGAACCGCACCATCCGGGTTTATCCGAGTTTCGCGGATTTCTACGGGATGGAGGAGACGATCGAGCGAATCGTCAATTTTTTCCGATTCGCGGCGCAAGGCCTGGAAGAGCGCAAGCAGATTCTCTACCTGCTCGGCCCGGTCGGCGGCGGCAAATCCTCGCTCGCCGAGCGGCTCAAGCTTTTGATGGAAAAACTGCCGATCTACGTGCTCAAGGCCGGCGATCAACTGAGCCCGGTTTTCGAAAGCCCGCTCGGCCTCTTCGATCCCGAAACCATGGGGGAGGCGCTCGAGGCGCGCTATCACATCCCGCGCCGGCGTCTGACCGGCCTGCTTTCGCCCTGGGCGCTCAAGCGGCTCGATGAATTCGCTGGCGACATCACGCGGTTTCGCGTCGCCCGCTTGCACCCCTCGCGGGCGCGCCAGATCGGCGTCACCAAGACCGAGCCGGGGGACGAAAACAACCAGGATATTTCGAGCATGGTCGGGAAAGTCGATATCCGCCTGCTCGAGCATTACAGCCAGAACGATCCCGACGCCTATAGCTATTCCGGCGGCCTCAACCGCGCGACGCAAGGGCTCCTCGAATTCGTCGAGATGTTCAAGGCGCCGATCAAGATGCTGCATCCGCTGCTCACCGCAACGCAGGAGGGCAATTACGTCGGCACGGAGAATATCGGCGCGATTCCGTTCCAGGGCATCATTCTGGCCCACTCCAACGAGTCGGAGTGGCAGAGTTTCCGCAACAACAAGAACAACGAAGCCTTCATCGATCGCATCTGCGTGATCAAGGTGCCGTATTGCCTGCGCGTGACCGAGGAAGAGCACATCTATGAAAAACTGATCCAGGGCAGCGAACTCGCGGAGAGCCCCTGCGCTCCGGGCACGCTCGAGATGCTGGCGCGGTTTTCCGTTCTCTCGCGTCTCCGTCCACCTGCGTCGGGCAGCCTGTTTTCAAAAATGCGTGTCTATGACGGCGAAAGCTTGAAGGAGACCGACCCCCACGCCAAATCGGTACAGGAATATCGTGATGCCGCCGGCCTCGACGAGGGCATGGACGGCGTTTCCACGCGCTTTGCCTTCAAGGTGTTGTCGGCAACCTTCAACTATGACACCCAGGAGGTCGGCGCCGATGCGGTGCATCTGATGTATGTGCTCGAACAGGCGATCCGGCGCGAGCAGTTCGGCAATGAGACCGAGAAGAAATATCTGGAATTCATCAAGGCCGAACTCGCGCCCCGCTATGCCGAATTCATCGGCAACGAGATCCAGAAGGCCTATCTCGAATCCTACAATGATTACGGGCAGAATCTGTTCGACCGCTATGTCGATTACGCCGATGCCTGGATCGAGCATCAGGATTTCAAGGATCCCGATACCGGACAATTGATGGATCGCGAATTGCTCAATCTCGAACTGACCAAGATCGAGAAGCCGGCCGGCATCGCCAATCCCAAGGATTTCCGTAACGAAGTCGTGAAATTCTCGCTTCGTGCCCGCGCCGCCAACGCCGGGCGCAACCCGGCCTGGACATCGTATGAGAAAATCCGCGAAGTGATCGAGCGGCGAATGTTCAGCCAGGTCGAGGAGTTGCTGCCGGTGATCAGCTTCGGCAGCAAGAAGGAGAACGAGACCGAGAAGAAGCATAATGAATTCGTCCAGCGCATGATGTCGCGCGGCTATACCGAGCGGCAAGTCCGCCGCCTGGTGGAATGGTACATGCGCGCGAAGCAGGCGGGCTGAACGGAGCAGGAAGGCGGAACGGCGCGTGAACATCATCGACAGACGGCTCAATCCCAAGGGCAAGAGTCTCGCCAACCGGCAGCGCTTTCTCCGCCGTGCCAAGAAGCAGATCCTCGATGCCGTCCGCGAGGCCTCGGCGCGCGACGGCATCACCGGGCCGAGCAATCAGCGCATCCGCATCAAGGCCGACACGCTGCGCGAGCCGCGCCTGCATCAAGCCGGGCAGGGCGGCGAACGCTGGCATGTCGCGCCGGGCAACAAGGAGTATGTCGAGGGCGATCGCATCCCGCGGCCGCCGCAAGGCGAAGGCGGCGGCCGCGGTGGCTCGCCCGACGGCGACAGTGAGGACACGTTCCAATTCGTCCTCAGCCGTGACGAATTCATCGATCTTTTTCTCGAGGATCTGGAGCTGCCCGATCTTCTGCGCAAGGAACTGCGCGAGACCGAAGGCACGACGCCGCGCCGCGCCGGCTTTCAGACGAGTGGTGCCGCCGCCAATCTCAATCTCGTCCGCACCATGCGCAACAGCCTCTCGCGCCGGATCGCGCTCCGCCGCCCGCGTCCGGAGGAAATCGCCGCGCGTGAGGAGGAGCTGGCGCGTCTGAGCAAAGCCGACGACGCTGATCCCGAGACCCTGGCGCGGCTCGCCGCCGAGATCGAGGTCAAGCGCCGCCGCTCCCGCCGCGTGCCGTTCATCGATCCCATAGACGTGCGCTACAACCGTTTCGAGGACGTGCCACGTCCGGCGGTGAGCGCGGTGATGTTTTGCCTCATGGATGTCTCGGGCTCGATGACCGCGCATATGAAGGATCTCGCCAAGCGTTTTTACAAATTGCTCTATCTTTTTCTCAGCCGACGCTACAAGCGGGTCGAAATCGTGTTCATCCGCCATACGCACGTCGCCCGCGAGGTCGATGAGGAGACGTTTTTTTCCTCGACCGAGTCCGGCGGCACCGTGGTCTCGACGGCGCTCGAGGAAATGGCGCGGGTGCTGCGCGCGCGCTATCCGCTGGAGCAGTGGAACATCTATGCTGCGCAAGCGTCCGACGGCGACAACATGCCGGCGGATAATCCGCACGCCGTCGCCGTGCTCGAACAGGCAATCCTGCCGGCGTGCCAGTATTTCGCCTATCTCGAGGTCGGCCCGGAGGATGAACGCTATGGTGGCGCGACCGAACTCTGGCGCGCCTACCAGCGTATCGCGCAGGCCGGCCAGCCGATCGCGATGCGCAAGGTCAATCACCGGAGCCAGATCTACCCGGTGTTCCGACAGCTCTTCTCCCGCGACAAGGCGGTGCGCACGGAGGGTGTGGCATGACCAAATTGGCCGACAGGTTTCGCATTTCCTCCGGATCGGACTGGAATTTTTCCGACCTCCGCGGCGCTCACGACCTGATCGCGGAGATCGCGCGGGGAGAACTCGGTCTCGATACCTATCCGAGCCAGATCGAGGTCATCACCTCGGAACAGATGCTGGATGCCTATTCCTCGATCGGCTTGCCGCTGATGTATCGCCATTGGTCGTTCGGCAAGCGTTTCGCGCGTGACGAGGCGCTCTACCGCCACGGCTATAGCAGCCTCGCCTATGAGATCGTGATCAATTCCAACCCCTGCATCGTCTATGTCATGGAGGAAAATTCCATGGCGATGCAGGCCCTGGTGATGGCGCACGCCGCGTTCGGGCATAATCATTTCTTCAAGAACAATTCGCTCTTCCGACAATGGACCGATGCCGGCGGCATTCTCGATTACATGGAATTCGCCAAAACCTATATCGCGCACTGCGAGGACAAATACGGCGAGGCGGCGGTCGAGCGCGTGCTCGACGCCGCGCATGCGCTGATG
>JAKCCP010000170.1 GCA_021841985.1 Pseudomonadota bacterium
CAACTCGGCGAGGAGAAAAACATAGGCCGGGCCGGAGCCGGAAACCGCGGTGACGGCATCGAGATCGCGCTCGTGATCGACCCAGACGACCTCGCCGACCGCGGCGAGAAGCCGCTCGCAGAGCGCGCACGCGGCGGCGCTCACGCCATCGCCGGCGCAAGCGGCGCTGATCCCCTGGCCGATCGCCGCCGGGGTGTTGGGCATGGCGCGGACGATCGCCGCCCGCGCGCCTAGCCGGCGGCGCATCCCGGCGAGGCCGCGCCCGGCCATGATCGAGAGGAACACCGCCCGCCCGGCGAAGCGGGCATATTCCGGCAGGGTCTCGGCCGCCTGCTGCGGCTTGACCGCGAAAATGACGGCTTCGGGGGTGAAATCGGCCGGGATGTCGCGCGCGTCCGCGACAACCTGCGCCGGGGGGGCGATTTTCGGGAGCATGGGATCGACGACGACCACCGCGCCGAGACCCGCCCCCCGCCAGCCGGCGAGCAGCGCGCCCCCCATCCGGCCGCAGCCGATGAGGAGCAGCGGCGGGAGGGCTTCGCTCACGCCTCGCCCGCCCCGCTCACGCCTCGCCCACCCCGCTCACGCCTCGCCCACACAGTCCAGCATCGCCGCTTGCAGCGCCTCGGCCGGGGTTTTGCCGGCCCAGAGGGTGAATTGGAAGGCGGGGAAGAAGCGCTCGCATTCGGTCAGCGCGATATCCACCATGTCTTCCAGGCTTTCCGCCGAGGCGCCCTGGGTGCCACGGAGCAGCATGGCATGGCGAAAGAGCGGCATGCCGTCATCGGGGTCGAGGCCGAAATGGCCGATCCAGAGGCGCTCATTGGCCAAGGCAAGCAGCTCATACAGCGCCCCGCGCCGGCGCTCGGGCACTTTGAGATCGAAGGCGCAGGTGAAATGCATGGCGCTGATTTCGTGCGACCAACTGAAATAGAGCCCGTAATCGCACCATTTGCCGGGCGCCTCGGCGGCCATCTCGGATTCGCTGCGGCGGTCGAACGCCCAGTCATTGGCGCTCGCGATCTGTTCCAGCGTATCGAGCGGATTGGCGGAACGGGCCTGTTCGGGAGGGGTGGAGAGAGCGGTCATGGCGAGGTCTCCCATCACAAGGAAGGCCGGGTCGGAAGGGGGCGGCGATCTCGCGCCCCCCGGGTCTCTGCGTGACCACCCTAAAGCTCGGGTGGTGAGCGCTGCAAGCAATTCCCGTTTTTTAGCGCTAACCGCCATTTTCGGAGGCGTTTGCCTTCGCCTCCAGCGCCGCGACCCGGTGTTCGAGAGCGGCGAGGCGGGTGAGGGCGGCGGCCAGCGTCGCCGCCGTTTCCTCCTGGCCGGCGCGGGCATTGGCGGCCATATCGCTGATCGCCGCGATCTCCTCATGATGCACGAGGTCGAGCCGGCGGACCACCGCGTCAACCTTGGCCCGGGCCAGCGATTCGGCCTCATCGCGGAGGCCGACCACCGCCGAAAGCGCGCCGCCGGCGATCCCGGCAAGGTCATCAAACAGGCGTGGACGCTGGTTCATCGCGCGATACTCCTTCACCGGCGGAGACGGCTTCCGCCGCTCCTCTGATCCCCTTATAACCCCCGGCATGATTCTCGTCACGGGCGGCGCCGGGTTTATCGGCTCTCATTTGCAGGCGGCGCTGGCCGGCCAAGGCGTCGAAACCGTGGTCGTCGACCGGCTGCGGCACGGCGGCAAATGGCGCAATCTCCGCGCCCATCCGCCGGCGCGGATCATCGCCCCCGAGGATCTGGACGGGTTCCTCGCCCGCCATCCGCCGCTCGAGATGGTTTTTCACCTCGGCGCGATCAGCGCGACCACGGCCGAGGACGGCGATCTCGTCTGGCAGACCAATGTCGCGCTGTCGCAAACCCTTTGGGCGTGGTGTGCGGCGCGCGGCGTGCGTCTCGTTTATGCCTCCTCGGCGGCGACCTATGGCGATGGCGGCGAGGGGTTCGATGACGCGCCGGATCTGGCCGCGCTCCGCCGGCTGCGCCCGCTCAATCTCTATGGCTGGAGCAAGCACGCCTTCGATCTCTGGGTCGCGGCCGAAATCGAGGCCGGGCGGCCGCGCCCGCCGCAATGGGTGGGGCTGAAATTCTTCAACGTCTACGGCCCCAATGAATACCACAAGGGCGGGATGGTCTCGGCGGTCAAGGTGAAGTCCGACGAGATCGCTTCCGGGCAAAAACCGCGCCTGTTCCGCGCCGATCGGGAGGGGATCGCGGACGGCGAGCAGCAGCGGGATTTCATCTGGGTCGGGGACGCCGTCGATGTCATGCTTTGGCTCCACGCGAGCCCGGCGGTGAACGGGATCTTCAATCTCGGCACCGGCCAGGCGCGCAGCTATCGCGCCCTCGCCGCCGCCGTCAGCGCCGCTTGGGGCGTTGCGCCGGAGGTCGAATTCGTTCCCATGCCAGCGGAATTGGTGGGGCAATATCAATCTTTCACCGAGGCGCGGATGGAGCGGTTGCGCGCCGCCGGCTACAGCGCCCCGTTCACCACCCTGGAGGCGGGGGTCGGGCGCTATATCCGGGAGTATCTGCGCGCCCCCGATCCCTATCGATGATCCCGGTTCTGCTCTATCCCGGCTTCGATCCGGTGATGCTGCGTTTCGGGCCGTTCGCGATCCGCTGGTATGCGCTCGCCTATATTCTCGGCCTGGTGGTCGGCTGGCGGCTGTTGCGGCGGCTGGTCGGCCAGGCACCGAGGGTCGCGAGCCGTGAACAGGTCGATGATTTCTTGAGCTGGGCGACGCTCGGCGTCGTGCTCGGCGGGCGGCTCGGCTATGTCCTGTTCTATCAGCCGGCCGCCTATCTCGCCCATCCGCTCGGTATTCTCGAGGTCTGGCACGGGGGGATGAGCTTTCATGGCGGGATGCTCGGCGTCGTCATCGCGACGGTGTGGTTCGCCCGCCGCGCCCGTCTCGATCTCCTCGGCTTCGCCGACCGGCTCGCGGTGTGCGCGCCGATCGGGCTCGGCTTCGGGCGGATCGCCAATTTCATCAACGGCGAACTCTGGGGGCGGGCGGCGCCGGAATGGCTGCCCTGGGCGATGATTTTCCCGCAGGCCGGGCCGGAGCCGCGCCATCCGAGCCAGATCTATCAGGCGCTGCTCGAAGGGCTGGTGCTGTTCCTCGTGCTGTTCCTGCTCTCGCGCCGCCCGGCCATTCGCGCGCGCTTCGGCCTGCTGTCCGGGGTCTTTCTCGCCGGCTACGCGATCGCGCGCCTGTTCGGCGAACTCTTTCGCGAGCCGGATGCGTTTCTCGGCTTTCTCGCCGGTGGTCTGACGATGGGGCAGTTGCTCAGCCTGCCGATGCTGCTCGCCGGCGGTTTTCTGATTTTTCATGCCTGCCGGCGCGGGGGCACAGACTTGGCGTGAAGCTTTAGCGCTTCTTTTGACTTCCGCAAAAGAAGCAAAAAGACTTTTGTCCGTTGTGGCAGTGCCTACGGCACCACCACTTCAAAAACGGGATAAAAGTTTTTTGGTTCTTTTTTGTAAAAAAGAACATCTTTTTTATCATTCCCGCTGCGATCGTCGGGGGCTTGCCTTCCTCGCCGCTTCGGCCTTCGATGGCGGGTGAAGGTGAGAGCGATCATGACCAGCAAAACCGTGTTCATCGATGGCGAGGCGGGGACGACGGGGCTTGGCATCCGCGCCCGGCTGGAGGGGGTTGCGGGGATCACGCTGCTGCATCTCCCCGAGCGCGAGCGCAAGAACGCGCAGGCGCGGCAAGCGGCGATGGCGGCGGCCGATCTGGTCGTTCTCTGCCTCCCCGATCAGGCGGCGCGCGAGGCGGTGGCGCTGGCCGAGGCGCTCGGGGCGAAGGCGCCGCGTCTCCTCGACGCCAGCACCGCGCATCGCACCGCGCCGGGCTGGGTCTATGGTTTTCCCGAACTCGCCGGCGGGCAGGCGTCGGCGATCGCCGGCGCGGCGCGCGTCGCCAATCCCGGCTGCTACGCGACCGGCGCCATCGCCCTCTTGCGCCCGCTGGTCGAGGCCGGGCTGATCGCGCCCGACCAGCCGCTCGCGATCAACGCCGTCTCCGGCTATTCCGGCGGCGGGCGGACGATGATCGCGGCGCATGAGGCGGCTTCTGGTCCGGCGTTCGAGCTTTATGCGCTCGGGCTCGAACACAAGCACGTGCCGGAGATCGTGCATTATGCCGGGCTCGCGCGGCGGCCGCTTTTCGTCCCCGCGGTCGGGCATTTCCGCCAGGGGATGCTGGTTTCGATCCCGGTGTTTCTGGACCAACTCCCCGGGCGGCCGAGTGGCGGCGAGGTGCGGGCGGCGCTCGCAGCACATTATCGCGATGCTGCGCTGATTTCGGTGCCGGCGGCGGCGGAGGCGAAAATCACCGCTGCTGTTGCCACTTCATGCGACCGCATGGAGCTGATGGTCTTCGCCCATGAGGGTCATCGCCAGGCGGTTCTGGTGGCCCGGCTCGATAATCTCGGCAAGGGGGCCTCGGGCGCCGCGGTGCAGAATGCGCGGCTGATGCTCGGCCTCCCCGCGCCCGCCGCGGATGAGGCCGCCGCGCAGGGACAGGAGATCGCGCATGCCCGATGATCGTCCGCCCCGGGATCATGCGCGCGCGGCGCGGGGG
>JAKCCP010000336.1 GCA_021841985.1 Pseudomonadota bacterium
ATCTCAAAGCCGTTCGCGCCGCCGTCAACCAGAGTTTCGCCAGCCCCGAGGCGGCGATCGGCCCCGGCGATGAGGTGGCGTTCTTCCCCCCCGTGACCGGAGGCTGAATGCTGCGCATCCGCGTCCAGGAAGCGCCTTTCGACATCGCCGCCGAATTCGCCGCACTCGCCGCCGGGCGCGCCGATATCGGCGGCATCGGCTGCTTTCTCGGAACGGTGCGCGGCGAGGTGGGGGGCCGGCCGCTCGCGGCGATGACGCTGGAACACTACCCGGCGATGACCGAGCGGGCGCTCGCCGCGATCGCCGCCGAGGCGGAGGCGCGTTGGGCGCTGCTCGGCGGGACGATCCTCCATCGCGTCGGGCGTTTGCCGCCAGGCGCGCCGATCGTTCTGGTGCTGGCCGCCGCGCGCCATCGCCAAGCGGCGCTGGATGCGACCGGGTTTCTGATCGACTGGCTGAAGACCAGGGCGCCGTTCTGGAAAAAGGAAAGCTTCGCCGATGGCGGCGAAGCCTGGGTCGAGGCGCGCGCCGAGGACGACGCCGCGGCGGCGCGGCACGACACCACGAAATAAAGTTTTTTGGTTCTTTTTTACAAAAAAGAACCGTTTTCCCTTGTTTCCTCTACTCCCGCGCGGCGCGACGGCGGGTCGGGACGGGGAGCGGGGCGGTTTCCTCGGGCGACGCCAGGGCTTCGAGGAGGGCGGAGCGGAGCTGGGCGAGTTTCTGCTCGTTCTCGATCTTCAGGCCGAACACATCCTTGACATAGAACACGTCCACCGCGCGCACGCCGTAAGTGGTGACATGGGCGGAGGCGATCTGGAGGCCGAGGGCGCTGATCCGGGCGGTGACGTCGTGGAGCAGGCCGGGGCGGTCGCGGCCGTTGACCTCGAGCACGGTGTAGGTGCTGGAGGCGTGGTTATCGACGACGACGCGCGGCGGCACGTGGATCGCGCGCATCCGGCTGCCGATGAGGCCGCGCGAGAGCTTGCGGATTTCGCTGGCGAGGCGGAGCCGCCCGGACAGCGTCTGCTCGATCAGCACCGAGAGCCGTGCCAGGCGGTGCGGGGCGTCGAAGGCGCCGCCGCTGGTGTCCTGGATCCAGAACACGTCGAGCGCCATGCCGTTGGTCATGGTGTGGATGCGGGCATCGACGATGGACGCGCCGGCGATGGCGAGGGCGCCGGCGATGCGGCTGAAGAGGCCGGCATGGTCTTCGGTGTAGATCGTCACCTCGGTCACCGCGCGCGCCGGCAGCGGCTCGGAGGAGACCACCAGCCGCTCGCCGCGCGCCTCGGCGGTCCGGATCATCGCGGCGTGGCGGGCATGGGTCGGCGGGTCGAAGGAGAGCCAGTAGCTCGGATAGCCAAGACCGAGGAAAAGATCGAGATCGGGTCGCGGCCAATCCGCCAGGATCTCGGCGAGGGCGGCGCGGGCGCGATTGACCCGGGCATCGCGTTCGGTGGTGGCGAGCCCGCCCTCGAGCACTTCCATCACCCGGCCGAAGATTTCGCGCAAGAGCGTCGCCTTCCAGCCGTTCCACACCTTGGGCGAGACCGCGCGCATATCGGCGACGGTCAGCACCAGCAAAAGGCGCAGCCGCTCCGGCGACTGGATGGTGTCGGCGAGGTCGAGGATGGTTTTCGGGTCGTCGATGTCGCGCTTGAAGGCGGTCTGGCTCAGCAGCAGATGGTGCAAAACGAGCCAGGAGACCATTTCGGTCTCCTCCGCCGAGAGGCCGAGCGCCGGGCCGACCTCGAGGGCGATCTCGGCGCCGATCTCGGAGTGATCACCGCCGCGCCCCTTGGCGATGTCGTGCAGCAGCATCGCGACATAGAGCGCGCGGCGCGATTGCAGGTGATCGACGAGGCCGGTCGCGACCGGGGCGATTTCGGCGAGGTCGCCCTGTTCGAGCTGGTTGAGCACCCGCACCGCCTCGATGGTGTGCTCATCGACGGTGAAGACGTGATAGGTGTCGAACTGCATCTGCCCGACGACGCGCGCCCAATCGGGCAGAAAGCGCGAGAGAAATCCGGTCTCGTTGAGCACGCCGAGCCAGCGCGCGCCATCCGGCCGGGCCGGCGCGCCGCGATAGGCGGAGGGTGTGCGCCCGCAGAGGAGATCGACGAACAGCGCCGCCGCCTCGGGATCATGGCGGAGCAGGAAGCCGGCGCGTTCATGGCGGATCAGGCCGCGGAGCGCCAGCGGATGGAGATCGAGCCCGCGATCACGGGCGATCTGCAGGAGGCGCAGCGTCTGGCGCGGCTCGCGGTCGAAGCCGCGCCCCGGCGCCGGCAAAAGCCTGCCGTCGGCGAGCACGAAACCGGCTTCGAGCAAGGCCGGATCGGTTTCCGCCGCGAGTGCCGGCGGGCCGAGGGCGGCGCGCAGCAAGGCGGGTTCGAGGACGCCGGAGATGCGAACGATTTCGCGCGCGGTGAGGAAATAATGCCGCATGAAGCGCTCGACCCCATCCTGGCGGCCGTGTCTCGTGTAGCCCATGCGGGCGCCGACCACCGGCTGGAGATCGAAGGTCAGCCGCTCCTCGGCGCGGCCGGCGACGTAGTGGAGATGAAACCGCAGCGTCCAGAGGAAATTCCACGACCGCCGCGCGAGACGCAGCTCGGTTTCGGTCAGCAGATGGCCGCCCGTGCCGCGATCCAGGGCGAGATCCTCGAAACGCGCGATGCCGAGGGTCGCGCGCGCGATCCAGTAGAGCGTCTGGAGATCGCGGAGGCCGCCGCGGCCCTCCTTGATATTGGGCTCGACGAGGAAGGGGTTGTCGCCGAAACGGCGATGGCGGGCTTCGCGCTCGGCTTGCTTGGCGGCGATGAATTCGCCCGGCGAGGCGGCGCAGAAGGCGCTGAAGCGGGCCTGGAAATCATCGTAAAGGGCGCGTTCGCCGGCGAGGAAGCGGGCGTCGAGCAGCGTCGTGCGGATGGTGGTGTCATCGGCGGCGGCATCGAGACATTGCCCGACCGAGCGCGTCGCGTGGCCGACCTTGAGGCCGAGATCCCAAAGGAAATACAGCATGAACTCGACGACGCGCAGCGCTCCCGGGCTCGGCTCGCTTTCGGTGATGAAGAGCAGGTCGAGATCGGAAAACGGCGCCAGCATGCCGCGTCCGTAGCCGCCGGTCGCGACCAGGGCGAGGGGTTCGGGGACGCCGCTGACCTGGACGGCATGGGTATGGAGGGCCGAGACCAGCCCGTCGGTGAGTCCGGCGAGCAATTGCGCCGCTTGCAGGCCGGCGAGCCGCCCCTGCTCGAACACGTCGCGGACATGCGCCTGAATCCGGGCGAGATGGCGGCGGAAGACGCCGAACGCCGCGTCGCGCGCGCGCGCCTCGCCGCCCTCCTCGCTCCCTTTGCCAGGGCCGAGATCGGCAAGGGTCCGCGCGAGTTCGGAGGAAGCGTTTTCCGGGGCGAGTGGCTGCGATGATGTCAACATCATCTTATCGTCATATTCCATCGGACGGGGCTTTGTCCGCAAGCATTTCGCGCATGCGATAGAGTGTTTCGAGCGCTTCTTTCGGCGCCATCCGATCGGGATCGATCTCGGCCAACTCGGCCAGCACGCCGGCCGCGGCCGGCGCCAGGGCCGCGACCTCCGGCTTCGCGTTCGCGACCGCGGCGAAAAGCGGCAGCTCGGCGCCCGCGGTGAGGCCGGCGGCACGTTTTTCGAGGGCGGCGAGCACTTCCCCGGCGCGGCGCACCACCGGCGCCGGCACCCCGGCGAGCCGCGCGACATGGACCCCCCAGGAGCGGCCGGCGACGCCGGCGATGACCTCATGCAGGAACACGACGCTGCCCTTGTATTCCACGACCCGCATGGTGTGCGGCGAAAGCCGCGGCAATTCGGTGGTCAGGCGCGAGAGTTCGTGGAAGTGGGTGGCGAAAATGCAGCGCGCCCGCAGCGTCGAGTGCAGCGCCTCGAGCACCGCCCAGGCGATCGCGAGGCCATCCAGCGTCGCCGTGCCGCGGCCGATCTCATCGATCACGATGAGGGAATTCGGTCCCGCCTGATGGAGGATGGCGGCGGTTTCGGTCATCTCCACCATGAACGTGCTCTGTCCGCGCGCCAGATCATCGGCGCCGCCGACGCGGGAAAAGAGCTTGTCGACGATGCCGATCTCGGCTTCGGCCGCCGGCACCGGCAGGCCGGCCTGGGCGAGAATGGCGGCGAGCGCGTTTTGGCGAAGATAGGTCGATTTGCCGGCCATGTTCGGCCCGGTGAGCAAAACCACGCGCCGCTCGGGCGAAAGATCGCAGTCATTGGGCACGAAACGGGCCCGACCGGCGAGCGCCGCCTCGACCACCGGGTGACGGCCGGCGGTGATGCGAAACGCGCCATCCTCGCGGATCACCGGCCGGCACCAGGCGCCGGACGCGGCGAGAGCGGCGGAGGCGAGCAGGACATCGAGCCGCGCAAGCGCCGCCGCGCAAGCCGCCAGCCTCTCCGCCGCCGCCCCGGTCTCGGCGACCAGTGCCGCGAACACCTCCCGCTCGCGCGCCATCGCCCGCGCCGCCGCCTCGTTGATGCGACGGTCGAGATCGGCGAGTTCGCTGCTCGTGAAACGGGCGCCATTGG
>JAKCCP010000309.1 GCA_021841985.1 Pseudomonadota bacterium
TTCCGATCTTGCATCTCGTTTGCTGAGTGATTTTCTTCCCCCGCGATTGCCGTGGCGGACGCGCGGGGAGCCGCAACGGAATCATGGGAGATGATGATGATAGAACTCGTTCTCGTCTACTGCCTGATCAGTGATTCGCATACCTGCATCGAGAAGCGGCCGGCTTTCGAGGTTGAGATGACGCCGCAATCCTGCCTGATGGACGCCGAGCGCTATGCCATCGACTATGTCGAGGCGCATCCCGAGTGGCGGCTCGCCGGCTGGCGCTGCGAGATCGACGTGCCCCGCCAGGATCCCGCCTGAGCCCGGCGGGGGGAATAACGTGCCGTGCGGCGGATCAAAATCCTGCCAGTTTCATGGAGATTTCCTTTCGTTCCATCGTGTGTCCCTATGGCGCAGAAATAGACTTGCGCAGTGATCCGATCGAATACCTCTATGCTGCGCCGCAAAATAAATAAATCAGAAAAAATTTCATGCTTTCGCTTCATGAATCTGCGATTGAATGCTTGCCAGGCGCAAGGAAATGGCGATAGCCTACGCCCAGACTGCGGAGACGGTGAAGTCTGTCTTGCGGTCGTATGCTGTCCTTCCAGGCTGTCCTGGAACGGGGTGTCGGATTGTGCTTTTTAGGGAGGAATCTAGATGAAGCCGAGCAAGCGCTTGTTCGCGTGGGCCGTGCTATTGACCGGGACGGCTGGGGTTCTGGGTGCCGGCGCCGCCTACGCCAATGATGAACTCGAAAAAATGTCGCAGGATCCCAAGCAGTGGGTGATGCCGGCGGGGGATTACGCCAATCAGCGCCACACCAAGCTGACCCAGATCACCACCGAAAACGTCCATAAGCTGCATCCGGTGTGGACCTTCTCCACCGGCGTTTTGCGCGGCCATGAAGGCGGGCCGCTGGTGGTGGGCGATATGATGTATGTCCACACGCCGTTCCCGAACAAGGTGTTTGCGCTCGATCTCAACAATGAGGGGCGCATCGTTTGGGCCTATGAGCCGAAGCAGGATCCGAACGTCATTCCGGTGATGTGCTGCGATACCGTCAATCGCGGCGTCGCCTATGGCGAGGGCATGATCTTCCTCCATCAGGCCGACACCACGCTGGTGGCGCTCGACGCCAAGACCGGCAAGGTCGCGTGGTCGGTGAAGGATGACGATCCCGCCAAGGGCGCGACCGGCACCTCGGCGCCGCTCGTCGTCAAGGACAAGGTTCTGGTCGGCGTCTCCGGTGGCGAGTTCGGCGTCCAGGGCCACATGACCGCCTACAACATCAAGGACGGCTCGGTCGCCTGGCGCGCCTATTCCGAGGGCCCGGACGATCAAATCCTGTTTGATCCCGACAAGACCATGGCGATGGGCAAGCCGGTCGGCAAGGATTCGTCGCTGAAAACCTGGGAAGGCGATCAGTGGAAGATCGGCGGCGGCGCCACCTGGGGCTGGATTTCCTATGATCCGAAGCTGAACCTGGTTTATTACGGCTCCGGCAATCCCAGCACCTGGAACCCGAGCCAGCGGCCGGGCGACAATAAATGGTCGATGACCGTGTTCGCCCGCGATCCCGATACCGGCATGGCGAAATGGGTCTATCAGATGACCCCGCACGACGAATGGGATTATGACGGCATCAACGAAATGATCCTGGCCGACACCAAGGTGCACGGCAAGGAGACCAAGGCGCTGGTGCATTTCGACCGCAACGGCTTCGCCTATGTGCTCGATCGCGAGACCGGCGCGTTGCTGGAGGCCAACAAATATGATCCCGCCGTCAACTGGGCGACCAAGGTCGATCTGACCACCGGACGACCCGAAGTCGTCGCGCAATACTCGACCGATCACAACGGCCCCGACCACAACACCAAGGGCGTCTGCCCGGCGGCCCTCGGCTCGAAGGACGAGCAGCCGGCTTCCTATGATCCGCAGACGCATATGTTCTACGTGCCGACCAACCATGTCTGCATGGACTACGAGCCGTACAAGGTGACCTATACCGCGGGGCAGCCCTATGTCGGCGCGACGCTGTCCATGTTCCCACCCAAGGGCGATAACCATCTCGGCAATTTCATCGCCTATGACGTGAATGAGGGGAAAATCGTCTGGTCCGATCACGAGACCTTCTCGGTGTGGTCGGGCGCCTTGACGACGCCGACCGGGGTTGCCTTTTACGGCACGCTGGATGGCGATCTGAAGGCGGTCGATGTCAAGACCGGCAAGCTCCTCTACAAGTTCAAGACGCCGTCAGGCATCATCGGCAACGTCAACGCTTTCGAGCATAACGGCAAGGAATACATCGCCGTGCTCTCCGGCGTCGGCGGCTGGGCGGGCATCGGCATGGCCGCGGGCCTCACCGGCGACACCGATGGTCTCGGCGCGGTCGGCGCTTACAAGAGCCTTTCGAACTACACCCAGCTCGGCGGTGTGTTGACCGTGTTCTCCGTCGAGTAGGTTTCTTCTCTGGTTGATCATGCGCTCGTCCCCGGCTGGCCCGCGCCAGCCGGGGATTTCTTCCCCCTGCCCTGCCCCGCCGAGCTTTGCGGTGTGGCCCAGGGCCTCGCATAAAGGTCTCGCCAAGGAAATCGGCATGAACTTTGACCGCGTTTCTCGATTTGCCTTTGCCGCCGCGCTCTCACTCGGATTTGTCTCGCTCGCAGGTCTCACCAGCAACCGCGCCGCCCGCGCCGACGACACCAAGCCCTATGTGATCGAGAACGGCCGCGTCGATAAGCACGTTTTCAACGGCTATCGCCGCTACGGTGACAATTGCCTGCGCTGCCATGGCCCGAACGCCACCGGCAGCTCCTATGCCCCCGATCTCACCGACTCGCTCAAGCACATGACCAAGGAGCAAGTCGAAGAGACCATCATCAACGGCCGCATGGACGTCAATACCGCCAATCAGAACGTCATGCCGGCCTTCGGTACCAACCCCGACGTCGTCGAAAATCTCGATGATATCTACGCCTATCTCAAGGCACGATCGGATGGCGCGCTTGGCCGCGGTCGCCCGAAGCAAATCGGTGAAGACGATGACTGATGCCCGGAAGCCAGGCTGGGCGTGTCGCACGGCCCACGCCTCCGCCGTGGCGCTGGCTTCTCTCCTCGCCCCTGCCCTCGCCTCCGCCCAGCCCGCAACCCCGAGCCTTGCATCGGAAACCGAATTCCGGGTCTGCGCCGATCCCGCCAATCTACCCTTTTCGAATGACAAGCGGCAGGGTTTCGAGAACAGGATCGCCGATCTTTTCGCCGGATATCTGCATGTGCCGGTGAGCGATGTGTGGTTTCCCCAGACCGTGGGTTTCCTGCGCAATACGCTCTTCGCGCATCGTTGCGATGTCGTGATAGGCACGGTTGCCGGCGGCGACATGGTTGATACCACTAACGCCTATTACCACACCGGCTATGTCATGGTGACCCGCGCGGCGGACCGTGTCACGAGCGCCGATCTCGGTGATCCGGATTTTGCCGACAAGCGCATCGGACTGATCGCCTCCACGCCGCCCACCGATCTGGTAGCGCGGCACCATCTGTTGGCGCATGTCACGCCCTATCATCTGAACGTCGATACCCGCGTCGAGCAGCCCTCCGAGGATATCCTGCACGATGTCGCAGAGGGCAAAATCGATATCGGCCTCGTCTGGGGACCGTTCGCGGGCTATTACATCAAGCACGACAATCTGCCGCTGCGGATGGCCTTCCTTGCCGCCGAGCCGGGTGGGCCGCGGCTCGACTACCGCATCGCCATGGGGGTCCGCCCGAGCGATGTCACCTTCCGCCGGAAGCTCAACGCCCTGATCAGCCAGCATCAGAGCGAAATCACCACCTTGCTGCTCAGCTATGGCGTCCCGTTGCTCGACGAGCAAAACCATCCCCTCGCCGTGCCGGACGAAACCGCCGCCAAACCATGAGTTTGCCGGCGTCATGAGGGGGGGATCGCGACGCCTCACGGCTGGCGTTGCCGCTCTCCTCGCGAGCGTCGCCCTTGCCTCGGTGCTGGGCGCGGCGCCCGAGCCGGAGGGCTATCGCCTCGATGACTACCACGCGCCGGTCCCCTCCAGCGTGAAGGGCGGCACCGTCATCTCCTCAACCGCCGCGCTGCAAAGCCTGCTGGCACGGGAAAATCCCATCCTGATCGACGTTTTGCCCGCGCCGCGCCGCCCCGAAGGCATGAAACCCGCGATGCCCTGGCTCCCGGCGCCCCATCTCGACATTCCCGGCAGCGTCTGGCTGCCCGATAGCGGCCGCGGCGCCCTGAGCCCGGCGGCCGAAACCTGGTTTCGCGCCGAACTCACTTCCCTGACACAAGGCGATCGCGCGCGCCCGCTGGTGTTCTACTGCCAGGAGCAATGCTGGATGAGCTGGAACGCCGCCAAACGGGCCGCCACCCTGGGCTATCGCCGGGTTTTCTGGTATCCTGACGGGGTCGATGGCTGGAAGCGCGCCGGGCTTACGCTGGCCCCGGCGAAACCTACGAGCACCCCGCCCGAGGGCACGAAACCCTAAGGCGACGCCCAAAAATGACTGCGTCATGGTGGCTGTCTGGGGGCGATGGTATAATTCCATTCCGGGTGGAATGC
>JAKCCP010000413.1 GCA_021841985.1 Pseudomonadota bacterium
CACCCTCGCCGGGGTCGCGCTCAACCTGCCGCGCTATCACCGGCCGCAAATCGATGGCGCCGTGCTCTCCGGTGCTGCGTGCGAGGCGGCGCTGGCGACGCTGCGCGCCCTCGGCCGCGACGGGCTTGCCGCCCATCCCTGCATCGGGCCGGAACGCGCCGATTTCGTGCTGCCGGGCTGCGCCGTCTTCGCCGCCATCCGCCGGCTATGGCCGACGGGTCGGGTCGTGGTCGCCGATCGCGGCCTCCGCGAGGGCATCCTGCTCCGCTTGATGCGGCGCGATAACACCCCTTCGCCGCAGCGCCGCTGGCCACGCGCCGGGCGCGGGCGCGCCGCGGGCGGCGCATGAGCCGCCCGCCCCGCTTCCCCGCCAAGGGCGGCGCGCGCGCCGAAAGCGTCGTCTTGCGCAGCGCGCGCGGGCGGAGTGTCGCCTCGCAGCGCTGGCTGACCCGCCAGCTCAACGACCCCTACGTGCAGGCGGCGCAGCGCGACGGCTGGCGTTCGCGCGCGGCGTTCAAGCTGATCGAACTCGATGCCCGGTTTGGCCTCCTGAAGCCGGGAGCGCGCGTGATCGATCTCGGCGCGGCGCCGGGCGGGTGGACGCAGGTCGCGGTGCAGCGCGGCGCGGCGCGGGTGGTGGCGCTCGATCTCCTGCCGGTCGCGCCGCTCGCCGGCGCGGTTCTGCTCGCCGGGGATTTCACCGATCCCGCGATGCCGGCGCGGCTCGCCGAGGCACTCGGCGGTCCCGCCGATCTCGTGCTCTCGGACATGGCGCCGAACACCACCGGCCACGCCGCGACCGACCATCTCCGCATCATCGCGCTGGCCGAGCAGGCGCTCACGTTCGCGCAGGAGGTGCTCGCCCCCGGCGGGGCCTTCGTCGCCAAGGTGTTCCAGGGCGGCGCCGAGCGGGAATTGCTCGCGCTGATGAAGCGCGCCTTCCGCAGCGTCCGCCACGCCAAGCCGCCGGCGAGCCGGGCGCAATCGGCGGAGCTGTACGTCATCGCCCAAGGCTATCGTCCCGAGGGCCATCGTCCCGAGGGCTATCGTCCCGAGCGATCGCCCTGAGCGATCGCCCTGAGGCCGCGAGCGTCGCATGGTCGCGCTTGCGCCGGGCGAGCGGTGCCGCTAAGGGGGGTTGCCAAAGTCGCGGAAAGGTTGTCCCCGCCATGGCCCCCGATACCAACGCCGATGCCAAGCTTCCCCCCGAAGCCGCCGCGCGCGCGCGCATCGAGGAGGCGCTGACCTTCGATGACGTGCTGCTCGTCCCCGCCTATTCCGAAATCCTGCCGACCATCGCCGATACCAGGACGCGCCTTACACGCGAGATCACGCTCAACATCCCGCTGATCGCGGCGGCGATGGATACCGTGACCGAAGCGCCGATGGCGATCGCCATGGCCCAGCATGGCGGGCTCGGCGTCATCCACAAGAATCTGTCCATCGAGGATCAGGCGGCGCAGGTGCGGCGGGTCAAGAAATTCGAATCCGGAATGGTGATCAACCCGCTCACCATCCACCCCGATCAGACCCTGGCCGAGGCCCGCGCCCTGATGGCGACCCATCACATCTCCGGCGTGCCGGTGGTCGAGCGCGAGACCGGGCGCCTGGTCGGCATCCTCACCAACCGCGACGTGCGCTTCGCGACCGATCCCGCGCTCAAGGTCTATGAGCTGATGACGCGGGAGAATCTGGTGACCGTGCCGGCCGAGGTCGGACATGAGGAGGCGCGCCATCTGCTGCACCGCCATCGCATCGAGAAGCTTTTGGTGGTGGATGACGCCTATCGCTGCATCGGCCTCATCACCGTCAAAGACATGGACAAGGCGCAGGCGCATCCGCTCGCCAACAAGGACGCGCTCGGGCGGCTGCGCGTCGCGGCGGCGACCGGCGTCGGCGAGGATGGCGAGGCGCGGGCGCGGGCGCTGGTCGCGGCGGAGGCCGATGTGATCATCGTCGATACCGCCCATGGCCACTCCGCCGGCGTCCTGCGCGCGGTCGCGGCGATCAAGCAGATCTCCAACGCGGTGCAGGTGATCGCCGGCAATATCGCGACCCCCGAGGGCGCCCGCGCCCTGATCGAGGCCGGGGCGGACGCGGTGAAGATCGGGATCGGGCCGGGCAGCATCTGCACGACGCGCGTCGTCGCCGGGGTCGGGATGCCGCAATTCTCGGCGGTGCGCGAAGCCGCGGCGGCGTGCCATGCGGCGGGCGTGCCGGCGATCGCCGATGGCGGCATCCGGCATTCCGGCGACATCGTCAAGGCGATCGGCGCCGGCGCGGATTGCGTGATGATCGGCAGCCTCCTCGCCGGCACCGACGAGGCGCCGGGCGAGGTGTTCCTCTATCAGGGCCGCTCCTATAAATCCTATCGCGGCATGGGCAGCATCGGCGCGATGGCGCGCGGCTCGGCGGACCGGTATTTCCAGCAGGAGGTCAAGGACACGCTGAAACTGGTGCCGGAGGGGGTGGAGGGTCGCGTCGGCTATAAGGGCCCGGTGGCGGCGATCGTGCATCAACTGGTCGGGGGGTTGCGCGCCGGCATGGGCTATACCGGCGCAGCCAGCGTCGCCGAGCTACAAAAAACCGCCCGCTTCCGCCGCATCACCGGCGCCGGCTTGCGCGAAAGCCATGTCCATGACGTGGCGCTCGACCGCGAGGCGCCCAATTATCGCCAGGATTGATATCGCCGGGATTGATCCCGCCAGGAATGGTGGCCAATGTTGCGGCTCACGATTGTCACCGTCGAGGAGCCGCGCCGATGACTGATATCCCCCCGCCCGATGCCGCAACGCTGCGCCGCGCGGTGATCGCCTCGGTGATCGGCAACGGCCTCGAATGGTTCGATTTTCTCATCTACGGGTTTTTCGCCGCGGTGATCGCCGAGGTGTTCTTCCCGGCGCGCGATCCGGAACTTTCGCTGATTCTGACCTTCGCGACCTTTGGCGTCGGCTTCGTCGTGCGCCCGCTCGGCGGTGTTCTGATCGGGATCTATGCCGATCACGCCGGGCGGCAGAAGGCGCTCTCGATGCTCATCGCGGTGATGGCGGTCGGCACGGTGATGCTCGGAATCACCCCGAGCTATGCCGCGATCGGCCTCGCCGCGCCGATCCTGGTGGTGGCGGCGCGGGTGTTGCAGGGACTTTCGGTGGGCGGCGAATTCGCCTCCTCGACCGCGCTCCTGGTCGAATACGCGCCGCCGGGCCGGCGGCATTATTTCGGCGCCTTCCAGATGGTCGCGCAATCCTTCGCGGTCGCGCTCGCCGCCGGCATGGGGTTCGTGCTCACCACCTGCCTCTCGCCGCAAGCGCTCGCTGCCTGGGGCTGGCGGGTGCCGTTCCTGCTCGGCGGGCTGGTCGGGCCGGTCGGGTTCTATATCCGCCGGCGCGTCGCCGATGCCCCGGAATTCCTCGAAGCGCGCCGGCAGGCGAAAGCGCGGGCCGAGCGCGCGCCGCTCGCGCTCGTGCTCGCCGATTACCGTGGTCCGCTGCTCTGCGCCATCGGCACCATCGTGTGCGGCACCGCCGCGACCTATCTCTGGAACTCCTATCTGCCGGTCTATGTCGTGCGCACGCTGCATCTGCCGCTCGCCGCGCCTTTGGCCGGCATCGCGGTTTGCGGGCTGATCAACATGGTGGTGAACCCGGCCGCCGGCGCGCTCGCCGATCGCATCGGCCCCTATCGGGTGTTTTTTCCCGCCGTGATCGCCTCCGGCCTTCTGACCTATCCGCTGTTCGCCTTCGTCGTCGCCCATCCGAGCCGGCTCAATCTGTTTTGCGTGCAATTGGCCGCGACCCTCCTCCTCGGGCTCACCGCCGGACCGATTCCCGGCCTGCTCGGAAGCTTTTTCCCGCCGCGCGCGCGCTCGACCGGGCTTTCCATCAGCTACAACCTCTCGGTCACCCTCTTCGGCGGCTTGGCGCCGCTCACCGTCACCTGGCTCTCCGGGCTCACCACCAGCCGCTTCGTGCCGGCTTTCTATCTCGTCGCATCGGCGGTCCTGTCGCTGATCCTGGTCGCCGGCTTCCGTCCCCGCCCGCGCCGCGAAGTGATCGGCGTCATTGCCCCTCGGGCGCCGGGCTGACCCAGCCTTCGGCGGCGAACAGCGCGCGCAGCCGGACCATGAGGCGCAGCGCGAGGCGATGCGCCTGGAGCGCCACGTCTCGCGTGCGGGCATCGGCGCCCTCGGGCGCGAGATAGGTGAGCGGCATGCCATCGGCCTCGACGCGGGTCTGCGCCTCTTCGGGCGCCGGCGTCACCGGCGCATTGACGGTGACATCCTGCCATAGGCGCGGCGTCTTCCCGGCGAATTGGTAGGAGAGCGTGACGCGCGCGTTCACCTGGCTCGCCGGCGCGCCGACGGCGAAACTCGCGAGATCGCTCGGGATCGCCTCGGTGATGTTGGTGATGTCGCCGGCGATGATGAGGGCATTTTCGCGCGCGTGCGGCGGCGTGGCGGCGGCGAAACCCATGGCGCGCAGCTCGGCGAGCAGGGTCGCGCGGATCGCCGCCCGCGCGGCGATGGCGTCGGCGCGGCGGGAGCGGGCGTCGCGCGGCATGGCAAGATAGTCCA
>JAKCCP010000042.1 GCA_021841985.1 Pseudomonadota bacterium
GCGCGCGATTTCGACCTTTTCGTCCTCGGTGTAGCCGGGGATGCGGATGATCTCCATGCGGTCGAGGAGGGGCTGCGGCATGCGCAGGCTGTTGGCGGTGGTGACGAACATCACGTCCGAGAGGTCGTAATCGACCTCGAGATAGTGATCGTTGAAGGTGGAATTCTGCTCGGGATCAAGCACCTCCAACAGCGCCGAGGTCGGGTCACCCCGCCAATCAGCCCCGAGCTTGTCGATTTCATCGAGCAGGAACAGCGGATTGGAGGTCTTGGCCTTCTTCATTCCCTGGACGATCTTGCCCGGCATGGAGCCGATATAGGTGCGACGGTGGCCGCGGATCTCGGCCTCGTCGCGCACGCCGCCCAGCGACATGCGCACGAAATTACGCCCCGTGGCATGCGCGATCGATTTGCCGAGCGAGGTTTTCCCCACCCCTGGCGGCCCGACGAGGCAAAGGATCGGCCCCCGCACCTTGTTCGAGCGCACCTGCACGGCGAGATATTCGAGGATGCGTTCCTTGACCTTCTCGAGACCATAATGGTCGGCATCGAGCACTTTTTCGGCCGCGACAATATCGTTGCTGACCTTGCTCCGCTTTTTCCAGGGAATGCCCAGGATCCAGTCGAGATAGTTGCGCACCACCGTCGCCTCGGCGCTCATCGGGCTCATGGTGCGGAGTTTCTTGAGTTCGGAGAGCGCCTTCTCCCGCGCCTCCTTGGAAAGCTTGGTCTTTTTGATCTTGGCTTCGAGCTCGGCCGCCTCGTCGCGCCCCTCCTCGCCCTCGCCGAGTTCCTTCTGGATCGCCTTGAGCTGCTCGTTGAGATAATATTCGCGCTGCGTCTTCTCCATCTGGCGCTTGACGCGGCCGCGGATGCGCTTTTCCACCTGCAGGACGCCGATTTCGGCCTCCATGTAGCCAAACACCCGCTCCAGCCGCTCGCTGACCTCGACCTGTTCGAGCAAATCCTGCTTTTCCGCGATCTTGAGCCCCAAATGGCTGGCCACCGTGTCGGCAAGCTTGCCCGGCTCCTCGACCTGATTGAGCGAGACCAGCACCTCGGGCGCAATCTTCTTGTTGAGCTTGATATACTGCTCGAACTGCGAGACCACGGTGCGGCTCAGCGCCTCCAGCTCCTTGGTCTCGCCAAGGCGCTCGGGGAGCGGCTCGACGAAGGCCTCGAAGAACGGGCCGGTCTCCTTGAACGAGGTGATGCGGGCGCGCCGCGCCCCCTCAACCAGCACCTTGACCGTGCCATCCGGCAGCTTGAGGAGCTGCAGCACCGTCGAAACGGTGCCGACCCGATAGATATCCTCGGGCGAGGGATCGTCCTGGGCGGCGTTTTTCTGGGCGACGAGAAGGATCTGCTTATCCTCTTTCATCACCGCTTCCAGCGCCCGCACGGATTTCTCGCGTCCGACGAAAAGCGGCACGATCATGTGCGGAAACACGACGATATCACGCAGCGGCAGCACCGGCAGAATATCGGCGATGACCGCGCCGGCAAGATCCGAAACCGCCTTCTCCGGCCGATCGGATTGCGTCATCAAAACCTCCTCAGGGCAGCCAGATGCGGTCTGCCCGGTTTCCTCATGCGGGAGCGGCGCAACAACCGCCGCCTGGCGCGCCGTGCGTCCCACCTGGGGCACACCATCGCACCGTTCTTATCGGATATCGGCAGGACGCTGATGTCGCGCAAGATCTTGACATGCGCCCGCGCCACTTGCGCGCCTCAGGCGCTGGTCTCGGCCCGCTCCTTGCCATAGAGGAAGAGCGGGTTGGAGCGGCCCTCCGCGACCTCGCGGTTGATCACCACCTCCTCCACCCCGTCGAGGCCGGGGAGGTCGAACATGGTGGACAGCAGGATGGACTCCATGATCGAGCGGAGACCGCGCGCGCCGGTCTTGCGGCCGATGGCGCGCACCGCGACCGCCTTCATCGCGTCCTCGGTAAAGGTGAGCTTCACCCCCTCCATCTCGAACAAACGGGCGTATTGCTTGACCAGCGCGTTCTTGGGCTTGGTCAGGATTTCCATCAGGGCCGCCTCATCGAGGTCGTCGAGGGTGGCGACCACCGGCAGACGGCCGATGAATTCCGGGATCAGCCCGAAACGAAGCAGATCCTCGGGTTCAACCTCGCGCAGGATATCGCCCATTCGCCGCTCGTCGCTGGCGCGAACCTCGGCGCCATAGCCGATGCCCGCGCCCTTGCCGCGGGCGCCGATGATCTTCTCCAGCCCGGCAAACGCCCCACCGCAGACGAAGAGAATATTGGTGGTGTCGACCTGCAGGAATTCCTGCTGGGGATGCTTGCGCCCGCCCTGCGGCGGCACCGAGGCGACGGTGCCCTCCATGATCTTGAGCAGCGCCTGCTGCACGCCCTCGCCGCTGACGTCGCGGGTGATCGAGGGATTATCCGATTTGCGGCTGATTTTATCGACCTCGTCGATATAGACGATGCCGCGCTGCGCCCGCTCGACATTGTAGTCCGCCGCCTGGAGCAGTTTGAGAATGATGTTCTCGACATCCTCGCCGACATAGCCAGCCTCGGTCAGCGTTGTCGCATCCGCCATCGTGAAGGGCACATCGAGGATGCGCGCCAGCGTCTGGGCGAGCAGGGTCTTGCCCGAGCCGGTCGGACCGACCAGCAGGATGTTCGACTTCGCGATCTCGACGTCGTTGTTCTTCTGACCGTGCGCAAGGCGCTTATAGTGGTTGTGGACGGCGACGCTCAGCACTTTCTTGGCGTGGGCCTGGCCGATCACATAATCGTCGAGAACCTTGCAGATCTCCTTGGGTGTCGGCACGCCATCGCGCGACTTCACGAGATGCGTCTTGTGCTCCTCGCGGATGATATCCATGCACAGCTCGACGCATTCATCGCAGATGAACACTGTCGGGCCAGCGATGAGCTTGCGCACCTCATGCTGCGACTTGCCACAGAACGAGCAGTAGAGCGTGTTTTTCGAGTCACTTGATTTACTCATGCCAACTCCCGCCCCGACCCACCGGGGATCAACGCCCCAACTCTAGCCCCCGAGACCCTTGACAACAAGCGTCGCGAAGAGATTGAGAACAAAACTAAAACTCCACCCGGAAAACATCGCGACGGAAGCCTCCTCAAGGGGCGCGCAACGGCGTCCCGCATGGGGACGCAAGACGCCCGAGGATCGTGCGCGCGGCGAGCGGCGCGGCGCCGCCGGAGCGGCGCGGAGGCGCCGCACCCCGGAGCGGCGCGCGCGATGTCACGTCTTGGTGCCTTCGGCGGGAACGGGGCGGTTTTCCACGACCTCGTCGACCAGGCCGAAATCGCGCGCCTCCTCGGCCGACATATAGGCGTCGCGCTCCAGCCGGCGCTCGATCGCCTCGAGTGGCTGGCCAGTGTGGCGGACATAGATATCGTTGAGACGCTTGCGCAATGTCAGGATCTCGCGCGCCTGGATCTCGATGTCGGTCGCCTGGCCTTGCGCGCCACCGGAGGGCTGATGCACCATGATGCGCGCATTGGGCAGCGCGAAGCGCTTGTTTTTCGCCCCGGCGCAGAGCAGGAGGCTGCCCATCGAGGCCGCCTGGCCAACGCACACCGTGCTCACCGGGCTGCGGATATACTGCATGGTGTCGTAAATCGCCAGACCCGCCGAAACCACCCCACCCGGGCTGTTGATATAGAACGAAATATCCTTGGCTGGGTTCTCGCTCTCCAGAAACAGCAACTGGGCACAGATCAGCGCGCTCACCTGGTCGAACACCGCCCCAGTGAGGAAGATGATCCGCTCCTTGAGCAGGCGCGAATAGATGTCAAAGGCGCGCTCGCCGCGCGCCGTCTGCTCCACCACCATCGGCACCAGCGTATTGCCGTAAACCTCGACGGGATCGCGATCCCTCATGCCTCGTGCTTCCCCCCACGAGCAGGCCGCAGCCGGTGCGCTGATTACTGTGATCCGGAAAGGTAAATAGGAAGCTGACGCGGCCCTGCCAATGCTTAGCCTTCGGCAGCGGTACTCAGCTCCTCGGCAGATACCGTCTTGTCCTCCGGTTTGGCCAACGCGATCAGGAAATCGACGACTTTTTCCTCGAAGATCGGCCCCCGCAGGGTTTCGGCAAGCTGTGGATTCTTGCGAAGCATTTCGAGAATCTGCGCCTCCTGTCCGCGATAGCGCGCCGCCTCCTGGCGCATCGCCCGGTTCATCTCGTCATCGCCGACCGAAATATTATGCGCCCGCCCGATCTCGGCCAATAGCAGGCCAAGCCGTACCCGGCGCTCGGCAATGGCGCGATATTCGGCCTTCAGGCTGGTCTCGTCCTTCGCCGCGTCCTCGGCATCGAGCCGTCCGGCGGTGCGGTCGGCCTCGAGCCGCGCCCAGATCTGGGCGAACTCAGCCTCCACCATGCCTTCGGGCACCGGGAAGGAAACCCGCTCGGCGAGCTGGTCGAGCAGTTGCCGTTTGAGGTTCAGCCGCGCGAGCTGCTCATATTCGCGGCCGATCTGCCGCCCGACGGTCTCGCGCAATTCATCGAGACTGTCGAAGCCGATGCGCTCGGCGAAGGCGGCATCGATCTCAGGCAGCACGACACGCGCGAGCTTCTTGGCGGTGATATCGAACACCGCCTCCTTGCCGGCAAGATCCTTGACGCCATAGGTCTCGGGAAAGCGCACCGTGATCGACCGTGTCTCGCCCGGCGCCAGCCCTTCAAGCTGCTCGCTAAAGCCGGGAATGAACCCCTCGCCGCCGACCTCGACCTCCATGTCGCTCGCGGTGCCGCCGGCGAAGGGGACGCCATCGACACGGCCGATAAAATCGAGCGTCAATACTTCCCCCCTGACCGCCGGGCGCGGCGCCTCGACCGGCTCCAGCCGGCGCTGGCGGGTCGCCATCTCGGCCAGCACCTTGTCGATTGCCTCTGGCGCCACCTCGGCCTTGAGCCGGGTGAGCGAGAGGGTGGAAAAATCCGGCGGAACAATCTCGGGCAGCACCTCGAGCGCCAGGGTGAACTCGACATCGCGCCCCGGCGCCGGAGCCGCATCGCCGGCGAGATCGACTTTCGGCTGCATCGCTGGGCGCAGGCCGCGCTCGGCGAAAATCCGCTGCATCGCCTCGCTCACGCTCTGGTCGAGCACCTCGCCCGTCACCGCGCTGCCAAACCGCTGCCGGAGAATAGGCAGCGGCACCTTGCCGGGGCGGAAGCCGGGCAGTGTCAGGGTCTTGCCAAGCTCGACCAGCCGGCTCATCCGGCGCTCCTCGATGGCGGCCGCCGGCAGCACCACGGTATAAGCGCGCTTGAGCCCTTCGGAGAGCGTCTCGGTAACCTGCATCACCCTTGGAAATCCCTGTTGAGCCAGACGGCCGGGTGGTGCGGGCGGAGGGACTTGAACCCCCACGGCTTGCGCCACCAGAACCTAAATCTGGCGTGTCTGCCAATTCCACCACGCCCGCGAGCGCGGCCGTGCGGTGCGCCACATAGCGCAGCCGGCGCGCCGCCACAAGCGCCGGGCGCTGGGCAAGAGCCGCGAAACGCGGCACAATTGCCCCGCAACCCCGGAGCCGCCGATGTCGCGCGTCTTGCCAATCCTCGCCCCACCCGCTCGTCCCGCCACGCCCGACCTCGCACTGCTCAGCGCGATCGAGCGCAAGCTGCTCTGGCTCTCGGCCTGGATGATCCATCACGCCAACCATATCCGGCCCAACCGCGACGGGCTCAAGGTCGGCGGCCATCAGGCCTCTTGCGCCTCGGTCACCGCGATCATGACGGCGCTCTATTTCGCCCTGCTCCGCCCCGCGGACCGGGTTGCGGTGAAGCCGCATGCGGCGCCGGTCTTCCACGCCGTCAATTATCTCTATGGCCGCCTCCCACGCGAGCGGCTGACCAGCCTGCGCGCCTTCGGCGGGTTACAATCCTATCCGAGCCGCCTCAAGGACGGCGCCGAGGTCGATTTCTCCACCGGCTCGGTCGGGCTCGGCGTGGCGCTCACCAGTTTCGCCGCCCTGATGCAGGACTACGTCCATCAGCACGGCCTCGCCCGCCCCGGCCTCGCGCCGGGCCGCCAGATCGCCATCGCCGGCGATGCCGAGCTTGACGAGGGCAATATCTACGAGGCGCTGCTCGAAGGCTGGAAACATGATGTCCGCGATGTCTGGTGGATCATCGACTACAACCGCCAGAGCCTCGATTCGGTGGTGCCCGATCGCCTGTTCGGTCGCATCGAGGGCCTGTTCCGCGACATGGGCTGGAATGTCGTCACCCTCAAATACGGCCACCGGCTGGAGCGCGCCTTCGCCAAGCCCGGCGGCGAGGCGCTGCGGCGCTGGATCGATGACTGCCCGAACAGCCTCTATGCCGCTCTCACCTTCCAGGGTGGCGCCGCCTGGCGGCAGGCGGTGCTCGCCGATCTCGGGCGCTCGACCGAGATAAGGGCGCTGCTCGACCCGCTCGGCGATGACGATCTCGCCGCCCTGATGACCAATCTCGGCGGCCACGACATCGCCGCCATCATCGAGACGCTGCGCGCCGCGGCGGCCTCGGGCGACCAGCCAACCTGCTTCATCGCCTACACCATCAAGGGCATGGGTCTGCCCTTCGCCGGCCACAAGGACAACCACGCCGGGCTGATGACGCGCGAGCAGATGGCCGAATTCCGCGCCCGCATGAATATCCGCGACGGCCATGAACTCGATCCCTTCGAAGGACTCGCGGTGGCGCCCGAGGAACTCCGCCGCTTCATCGCCACCCGCCCCTTCGCCACCCCGCTCGCCCCCGAGGGAAGGCGGCTATCGGCACCGGTAGTCACGGTACCGGCGGTCTTGCCGCTGCCCCCCCGTCTGGCCGGGCGGATGCTTTCCACCCAGGCGGGGTTTGGCGAGATTCTCGCCGAGATCGGCCGGGGCAAAGGCGAATGCGCCGATCTCGCCCGCCGCATCCTGACGTCCAGCCCCGATGTCACCGTCTCGACCAGCCTCGGGCCCTGGGTCAACCGCCGCGGGCTCTACGATCGCCATACCCGCAACGACGTGTTCCGCGACGCCAAGCTCGCCTCCGCCCAGCGCTGGGGCATGAGCCCCGCCGGCCAGCATATCGAACTTGGCATCGCCGAGCAGAATCTGTTCCTCCTGCTCGACGCCGCCGGCTTGCAGCATGGCCTCAATGGCGCCCGCCTGTTGCCGATCGGCACAGTCTATGACCCCTTCGTCAATCGCGGCCTCGATGCGCTGATCTATGCTTGCTACCAGGATGCCCGTTTCCTCTTGGTTTCAACCCCTTCGGGGCTGACGCTGGCGCCCGAGGGCGGCCAGCACCAATCGATCAACACGCCCTTGATCGGCATCGGCGCCGACAAACTCGCCGCCTTCGAGCCCGCCCATGTCGATGAACTCGCGATCCTGCTGCGCCATGCCTTCGTCCATATGCAGGAACCCGAGGGCTCGGCGGTCTGGCTGCGGCTGTCCACCCGTGCGCTCAGGCAGCCCGAGCGCACGCTCGATCCGCACGCGGTGATCGCCGGCGGGCATTGGGTCGTGCCTCCGCGCCCAGGCGCCCGCATCGCACTCGCCTATCAGGGAGCGGTCGCCCCCGAGGTCGAAGCCGCCTTCGCGGAGCTGCACGACGAGGAGGAAAGCGCGGGTCTCTTGGCGCTGACCAGCCCCGACCGGCTGCATGCTGGCTGGCTCGCCGCCCTCGCGGCGCGGCGCGAGGGGGCGCGCGACGCCTCGTGCCATATCGAGCGCCTGCTCGCGCCGCTCGATGCGCGGGCCAGCCTGGTCAGCGTGCTCGATGGCCATCCCGCCGCCCATGCCTGGCTCGGCGCGGTGCGCGGCCAGCGCGTGGTGCCGCTCGGCGTCGCGCATTTCGGCCAGAGCGGCGACATCCCCGATCTCTACCGCGCCTATGGCCTTGATACCGAAGCCATCCTGGAAGCCTGCGCTCAGGCGCTGCTTGGCTGAGGCAGGGGGATGATGGTGGCGCCGCGCCCGGTCTCCGGCTCGGGCGGCTCCACCTCATGGCGCCGCGCCGCCGCGGCGTGTTCGCCGCGCAGCACGTCAAGCGGGATCAGGCCACCGTCGCGCTCGATATGCCAGAATACCCAGCCATTGCAGGAGGGCGCGTTCTGTAGCACCGCGCCGACGCGATGGATCGAGCCCCGCACCATCTCGCCCGCCCCGGCCTCCGCCTGTAGCGTGCCATCCGCCGCCACCAGCGCCGAAAGCCGCCGGGCGCGATCATGCAGGCGCGCACCGGGCGGCACCAACCCCTGCTCGACCAGGCTGCCGAAGGGAATCCGCGCCGCCTCGCGCTTCGAAGGCGTGATCGCGATCCCCTCGGCCGGCGCTGCGCGCACCTTGCGCACCCGCCCGATCGCCGCCTCGGCATAAGCGGGGTGCCGCTCGATGCCGATGAAATGCCGCCCCAGCCGCTTCGCCACCGCCGCCGTGGTGCCGGTGCCGAGAAACGGATCGAGCACAATCTCCCCCGGTGCTGTGCTCGCCAGCAGCACGCGATGCAGCAGCGCCTCGGGCTTTTGCGTCGGATGCAGCTTGATCCCGTGCTGGTTGCGCAAACGCTCGGCGCCGGTGCAGAGCGGGATCAGCCAGTCGCTGCGCATCTGCACATCGTCGTTCAGCGCCTTCATCGCCTGGTAATTGAAGCGATAGCGCGAATCGCGGCCGCGCGCCGCCCAGATCAGCGTCTCGTGGGCGTTGGTGAAGCGCCGGCCGCGGAAATTCGGCATCGGATTGGCCTTGCGCCAGATCACGTCATTCAGAATCCAGAAGCCGAGATCCTGCAAAATCGCGCCGAGGCGAAAGACGTTGTGATAAGCGCCGATCACCCAGATCGTGCCGTCCTTGCGCAACAGGCGGTGGCATTCCGTAAGCCAGGCGCGGGTGAAATCGTCATAGGCGGCAAAATCCTCGAAGCGGTCCCACTCTTCATCGACACCATCGACCAGGCTGTCATCGGGCCGACGCAGCGTGCCGCGCAATTGCAGGTTATACGGAGGGTCGGCGAACACGCAGTGCACGGAGTTGCTCGGGAGCATGCCCATCAGGGTCACGCTCTCGCCCACCAGCACCTGATCAAGCGGCAATTCGAAGATGCGGTTCACGGATTCCCGGTGGCCCTGAAAGATCGTCCCATGGTGCGGGCCAGCAGGTACTCCCGTCAATCGGCAATCAGCGCCCGCACGGCGGCAAAGCTCAGACGATGGTGCAGGCACGGCCCTTGCGCCACCAGCGCCGCGCGATGGGTTTTCGTCGGATAGCCGGCATTCTCCGCCCAGCCATAGGCGGGAAACCGCGCCGAGAGCCGCGCCATCAGCCGATCGCGCGCCACCTTGGCGATGATCGAGGCCGCCGCGATCGTGAGCGACCGCCGATCGCCACCGACCACGCAGACCACCGGACACGAGAGATCGGGCGCGCGATTGCCATCGACCAGGGCATGATCCGGCAGGCGCGGCAGGCGCAAAACGGCGCGGCGCATGGCCAGAAGACTGGCGCCGAGAATGTTGCGCGCCGCAATCTCGGCGACCGAGGCCGCGCCGAGCGCGATCTCTACCCCCTCGGCGCACCGGAGCGCCGCCGCCGCCCGCTCGCGCGCCGGGGCGGAAAGTTCTTTCGAATCGCGGAGCAGCATTGTCAGGATGCGCGGCGGATCAGCGGGCAGCACCACCGCCGCCGCCAGCACCGGGCCGGCGAGCGGGCCGCGGCCGACCTCGTCGATCCCGGCGACGCGGCCGCCCAGAGCGCGTTCGCGGGAGAGATCGGGCGCATGGGAGGAAAAAGACCAAGGGGCCTTGCCCCCTGGACCCCCACCAAAGGCAATGCCTTTGGAAACCACCCCTAGGCGCCGGTGAAGCGGGGAGGGCGTTTTTCGCGAAAGGCGCTCCGGCCCTCGCGATAATCCGCGCTGTTGAAGCAAGCGGCGATCGCCGCCTCCAGCCCGGCCATGTCGCGGAGACCCGGATCGGCGGTCGCAGCCGCCACGGCAAGCTTGGCCGCGCGGATGGAGAGTGGCGCATTGTGGGCGATTTGCGCCGCCAAAGCCGCAGCCGCGGCGGCGAATTCGGCAACCGGGACGACGCGGTTGACGAGCCCCATGCGCAGCGCCTCGGCGGCGCCGACCCGCTCGCCGGTAAAAAGCAGCATGCACGCTTCGGCTGGCCCGACAGCGGCCACCAGGGCGCGCGTCATGTCATAGCCGTAGGCAAGGCCGAGCCTGGCCGCGGGAATGCCAAACACCGCGTCGGCCGCCGCCAACCGGAGATCGGCCGCCAGCGCGATGCCGAGCCCGCCACCCAGACAGTAGCCCCTGATGGCAGCGATCACCGGCTTCTCGAACCCCGCGAGACGCGCCCGCCCGGCCCGGGTGCGCCGCTCATAATGGCGTTGCGCCTCGGCGTCCCCGCGCTCGGCGTCGAACTGGCCGATATCGGCACCCGAGACGAACGCCCGCTCGCCCGCCCCCTCCAGCACCACCGCCCGTATCCCCGGGTCGGCGGCGAATTCTTCAAGGATGGCGGCAAGCCCGTCCCACATGTCGAGCGAGATGGCGTTGTGCTTATCCGGCTGGTTGAACACCGCATGGCCGACGCCTGCCTCCGCCCAGGCCAGCATCTTGCCCGCCGCGAAGGCCCGCACTTCCCGCCCCAATCCGTCCCGCATCGCCATTCCCCCTGTCGCGAGCCAAAGACTACCCGGCCACGACGAGCGACGCTACAGGCGGGGCGAACGACTTCAGGCCTCGGCAGCCGTCAATATATCGTAGGCCTCGGCCTCGCTCGCAGCCTGGCGCAGGCGGCGCGCGCAGGCCGGATCGCGCATCCGGCGGGAGATCGCGGCCAGCACCGCGAGATGTTCATTCGCCGCCTGGCCTGGGATCAGCAGCAAAAACACCAGATCGACGGGCTGCTCGTCGATGGCATCGAAAGTGATGGGTGCCGCGAGCCGCGCGAACAGGCCAACGAAATTTTCCAGCCGGTCGAGGCGCGCATGCGGCAGCGCGAATCCCCGCCCGACCCCGGTCGAGCCGAGTTCCTCCCGCGCCAACAGCGCCGCCAGCACCGCCTCGCGCTCCAGCCCCGCCGATGGCGCGATGCGCCCGGCGAGATCCTGCAACAGCGCCCGCTTGTCGGCGGCGCGGAGATTGAGAATGACGCGCGCGGGCGTCAGCAGGCGCTGCAAATCCATCGCTCAGGCCCCGCACTCAGGGTTGGGAGAATCGCCGGCGACCTCCTCGGGTTCGACCAGATGCAGCCGATAGCCGACGCCGGTTTCGGTCTGAATATAGACCGGGCGCTCCGGCGACAACTCGATTTTGCGGCGCAGCGTGCGGATATAGATGCGCAGATACTGCACATCGGTCTCGCCCCCCCAGACCTCGCGCAGGATCATGCCATGCGTCAGCACTTTGCCGGCATGGGCGGCGAGCAGCCGCAGGAGGTCATATTCGCGGGGCGAGAATTTCACCTCCCGCCCACGCACCGTGACGATCCGGCGCACCAGATCGATCGTCAGATCGCCCGAACGAAAAATCGGCATCTCGCCCTGCCGCTGCAATTGATGGCGCTGCGCGGCGCGGAGACGGGCGAGCAATTCATCGATGCCAAAGGGCTTGGTGACATAGTCATCGGCCCCGGCATCGAGTGCGGCCACCTTGGCGATCTCGGCGCCACGGCTCGAAAGCACGATGATCGGCACGGCGAGCCCGGCCACGCGGGCCTGCCGGATCACCTCCAGCCCATCGAGATCGGGCAGGCCAAGATCGAGCACGACGAGATCGGCGCCGTGGCGGCGGATCACGGCGAGCGCGCCAGCCCCGGTCTCGGCCTCCGAAAGCACGTAGCCCTGGGCCGCGAGCCCGGCGCGGAGAAAACGGCGGATCGCCGGCTCGTCATCGACGATCAGCACGCGCGGCGCCCCGCCGGTCATGCCTCCCCCTCGGGCTGCGGCTCGGTTTCGACGGGAACCGGCAAGGCGAGGGTGAAAACCGCGCCGCTCCGGTCGGGACGGTTGGCAACGCTGATCGTGCCGCCCATCGCCTCCATGAAGCCGCGGCAGATCGCAAGCCCCAACCCAGTGCCGGCGCGACGCTGGTCGGCCCCTCGGGCGCGATAGAACTTGTCGAACACGCGCTCAAGATCGCCGGGCGGAATGCCCTCGCCCTCGTCGCTCACCTCGATCAGCACCCGCGCCCCCTCGCGCCGGGCGCCGAGGGTGATCGTGGTGCCGGACGGGGCGTATTTGGCGGCGTTGTCGAGCAGATTGAACAGCACCTGCTCGAACAGCACCACGTCGATCTCGAGCATCGGCAAATCGGGCGGCAGATCGACCACCACCCGGTGCGAAGCCAGCAGTTTTTCGGCCCGCCTGAGCACCGCGCCGGCGATATCGGAGAGATCGGCGCGTTCCAGGCTCGGGCCGACGCGCCCGGCCTCGAGCCGGGTCATGTCGAGAAGATTGCCGATGAAGCGGTTGAGCCGCTCCGCCTCCTCCAGAATGGTGCGCAACAACCCCTCGCGTACCGCGGGTTCCAGCACGCCGTCGGTGGAAGCCAGGCTGCTCGCCGAGCCGATGATCGAGGCGAGCGGCGTGCGCAGATCGTGCGAAATCGAGGTGAGAAGGGCGGCGCGCAGGCGATCGGAGAGGGCGGCGAGGCGGGCGCGTTCGACATCCTCGGCGAGTTTCACCCGCTCGATGGCGAGGGCCGCCTGGTCGGAGAGCGCATGCAAAAGCCGCATCTGATCGGGGCTGAGCGCCGGGGCGGGGTCGTCGCGGTCGATGCCGACGACGCCGAGCGGGCCACGCCCGGTGCGCATCGGCAAAAACAGCCAGCGCGCGCCAGGCAGCGTATCGGCGCCGCGCCCGGCGGCGCGATTATGCTGAAAACACCATTTCGCCGCCGCCAGATCGGCCGCTTCCAGCATGTCCTCGGGCGGATAGCCGGCGCGCACCGCAAGCTCCGCCCCTTCCGGTAACACCAGCACGACGCGCACCTTGAGCATCAGGGCGATCTGATGCGCCGTCGCCCACAAGAGATCATCGAGATCGACCGCGACGGCGAGCTTGCGGCTGAACTGATAAAGCTCCTCGGTGGTCTTGGCCCGCGCCCGCGCGGTAATCGCCTGTGCGCGCACCCGCGCGGTGAGGTTGCTCGCGATCACCGCCACCACCGCGAAGAAAAACAGCGCGACGACGTTCTCGGGATCTTCGATGGTGAACGTGTAGAGGGGTGGCAGAAAAAAGAAATTATAGGCAAGCACCGAGACGAGACAGGCGAAGAGTGCGGGAAACAGCCCATAGGTGATCGCCGTGACGAGAACCGCGGTGAGGAACACCAGCGCCACGTCCGAGACCGCGAGCACATGGCGCAGCACCATCGCGACGGCGAGCCCGGCGGCGACAAAAGCGATGCTGCCGCCATAGCTCCGGAGATCGAGCGGTCGGCGCGGCGCGGCGGCGGGCTTCCCCATGCCTTTTGGCGCGTCCGCCGAGGCCTCGGGGGCGGCGGCGAGGAGATGGATGTTGATCTCGCCGGCCTTGGCGATCAGCCGCCGCTCGACCCGGCCATGCAGCAGGTTCCGCCACCCCGCGCGGCGCGATCTGGCGACGATGACATGGGTGAAATTATTCGCCCGTGCATAGTCGAGGACGGTATCGGCGACGTCCTCGCCAGGGATCGTCACCGCCTCGGCGCCGAGCCGCTCAGCCAGGCGCAAGGCCTCGGCGATGCGGTCCTGGGCACTTTCGCCGAGCCGGGGCAGGCGGGCGGTTTCCACATGCAGCGCGGTCCAAGGTACCCGCATGCGATCGGCGAAGCGGCGCGCGTGCCGCACCACCGCGCTCGCCGCCAGGTTGTCGTCGATGCAGACCAACACCCGCTCGCCCGCCGCCCAGGGACCGGGAATGGCGTGGCTCTGCATATAGTTGACCATCTGCGCATCGACGCGCTGAGCGGTGCGGCGCAGCGCCAGCTCGCGCAAGGCGGCGAGATTGCCGGGCCGGAAATAATGCGTGATCGCGCGCGCCGCCTGCTGCGGCACATAGACCTTGCCGTCCTTGAGGCGCTGGATCAGATCCTCAGGCGTGAGATCGATCAGCTCGATCTCATCGGCGCGGTCGATGATATTGTCCGGCACCGTCTCGCGCACCCGCACATGGGTGATCTGCGCCACGACATCAGTGAGGCTCTCGACGTGCTGAATATTGAGCGTGGTATAGACATCGATGCCAGCCTCCAGCAGTTCCTCGACATCCATGTAGCGTTTGGCATGACGGCTGCCCGGCGCGTTGGTATGGGCGAGTTCATCGACCAGCACGAGCGCCGGGCGGCGGGCGAGGATGGCATCGAGATCCATCTCCGCCAGGGTATGGCCCATATAGGTGACTTGCCGGCGCGGGATCACCGGCAGGCCGCGCAGCAGCGCCTCGGTCTCGGCGCGGCCATGCGTCTCGACGACGCCGATGACGACATCGACGCCCTCGCGCAGCCGTGCCCGCGCCGAGGTCAGCATTTCGAAGGTTTTGCCCACGCCGGGCGCGGCACCGAGAAAGAGCTTGAGCCGCCCGCGCCCGGGCTGCCCGACAGCCTCGAGCAGGGCCTCGGGCGAGGGTCTTCCGTCCCGGTTCAGAGCCTCCGCCATGGCGATTGTTTTGCGCGCCCCGGCCCCTCGGGCGCAAGTTCCTTAATGCCCGAGCGCATCAAGTGCGAGGTTGAGCTCCAGCACATTGACATGCGGCTCGCCAAGGACGCCCGCCAGCCGGTCGGTGATCTGGGATTGCACCAGCTGACGCACCCGCTCCTCCGCCAGCCCCCGCGCCTTGGCCACGCGCGGCACCTGAAACAGCGCGCCGGCCGGCGTGATATCGGGATCAAGCCCCGAGGCCGAGCTGGTGACGAGATCGACCGGAACGGGCGTGCCGGGGTTCTGGGCGGCGAGCGTCGCCGCGTCGCCCTTCACGCGATCAACCAGCGCCTTCGCGGTGGGCCCGAGATTGGAGCCCGTGGAGTTGTCGGCGGCATAGGGCACCGGAATGGTTTTACTCGGATCCTTGGGATCCGTCTCGGTGGTCGCCGACGGGCGGCCGTGGAAGTATTTGTCGGAGGCGAAGTTCTGACCGATCAGGGCCGAGCCGATCACCTTGCCGTTCCGCTGGATCAGGCTCCCATTCGCCTGATGGGGAAAGACCATCTGGGCGATGCCGGTGATCGCCATCGGGTAGGCGAGGCCCGTGATGACGGTCATGATGACGGTCATCAGGATGGCGGGGCGCAAATGCTTCATCATGGGGGGTCTCCTCACGCAAGCCCGATGGAGGTCACGAGCATGTCGATCAGCTTGATACAGACGAACGGCACGATGATGCCGCCCGCGCCATAGATCAGCAGGTTGCGCCGCAAGATCGACGCGGCGCCGATCGGGCGGTAGGCGACGCCACGCAGGGCGAGCGGGATAAGGGCCACGATGATCAGCGCGTTGAAGATGATCGCCGAGAGGATGGCGCTTTGCGGGGTGCCGAGCCGCATCACGTTCAGGGCCTGCAACTGCGGGTAAAAAGCGAGGAACATCGCCGGGATCATGGCGAAATACTTCGCCACGTCGTTGGCGATCGAGAACGTCGTCAATGCGCCGCGGGTCATCAAAAGCTGCTTGCCGATCTCCACGATCTCGATCAGCTTGGTCGGATCGCTATCGAGATCGACCATGTTGCCGGCTTCGCGCGCCGCCATCGTGCCAGTGTTCATCGCGACGCCGACATCCGCCTGTGCCAAGGCGGGCGCGTCATTGGTGCCGTCGCCGCACATCGCGACCAGCTTGCCCTGCGCCTGCTCGGCGCGGATCAGCTTCAGTTTGGCCTCGGGCGTCGCCTGCGCGAGGAAGTCATCGACGCCGGCCTCGGCGGCGATCGCCGCGGCGGTCAATGGGTTGTCGCCGGTGATCATCACTGTGCGGATACCCATGCGCCGCAGTTCCTTGAAACGCTCCTGAATGCCACCCTTGACGATGTCCTTGAGATAGATCACGCCAAGCAGCCGGCCGTCCTTGGCGACCGCCAGGGGCGTCCCGCCCGCCTTGGCAATTTCTTCCGACTTCGCGGTCATTTCGCGGATGGCGGCCTCAGCAATCTTGACCTGTACGCCGACCCCACTGTTTTCGGAGGGGTGCTTGCCGTTTCGCACAAAAGCCAGCACCGCATCGACCGCGCCCTTGCGGATGACCGAGTCCCCGAAATCGATGCCCGAGAGCCGCGTTTGGGCCGAGAACGGAATGAACTGGGCGCCCATCGGCGCCATGTCGCGGCCCCGGATGCCATATTTCTCCTTCGCCAGCACGACGATGGAGCGACCTTCCGGGGTTTCGTCGGGCAACGAGGCGAGTTGCGCGGCATCAGCCAGTTCCGCCGGGGTCACGCCGCCGAGCGGGAAGAACTCCGTCGCCTGGCGATTGCCAAGCGTGATGGTGCCGGTTTTATCCAGCAGCAGCGTATCGACATCGCCCGCCGCTTCCACGGCGCGCCCGGACATCGCGAGCACGTTGAAGCGCACCAGCCGGTCCATGCCGGCGATCCCGATCGCCGAGAGCAACGCGCCGATCGTCGTCGGGATGAGAGCCACGAACAGTGCCACCAGGATCACCACGGGAACCGCGCCACCGGCGTAGTGGGCGAAGCTCGGGATCGTCGCCACCACGGCGACAAAGATGATGGTCAGTCCGGCGAGTAGGATGTTGAGCGCGATCTCGTTCGGCGTCTTCTGCCGCTCCGCCCCCTCGACCAGGGCGATCATCCGGTCGAGGAAGGTCGAGCCCTGGGCCGCAGTGATGCGCACCTTGATCCAGTCCGAGAGCACCCGCGTGCCGCCGGTGACGGCCGAGCGATCGCCGCCGCTCTCGCGAATGACCGGGGCCGATTCGCCGGTGATGGCGGATTCATCGACCGAGGCGATGCCCTCGACCACCTCGCCGTCGCTGGCGATCAGATCGCCCGCCTCGACCAGGATCAGATCGCCTGGCTGCAAGGTCGGTGCCGGGACCAGTTCATAGAGGCCCTTGGGATCGGCGCGGCCTTGCGTATCTTGCAACAACCGCTTGGCCTGGGTTTCGGTGCGCGCCTTGCGCAGCGTCGCCGCCTGCGCCTTGCCACGCCCCTCGGCCACCGCCTCGGCGAAGTTGGCGAACAACACCGTGAGCCAGAGCCAGAAGATGATCTGGAGGGTGAAGCCGAGATTGCCGCCGCCGCTCGCGAGTTCCCGCAGAAAAACCACGGTCGTGAACACCGCGACAACCTCGACCACGAACATCACGGGATTTCGGATCAGGATGCGCGGATCGAGCTTGACGAAGGACTGCCCAATCGCGGGAACCAGAATGGCGGGGTCCAGGATGCTCGACCGCGCGCCGCGCTGATGGTTACGGAATTTCATAAAAATGCCCCTGACTCAGTAGAGTGTGCCCTGTTGCAGAGCAAACTGCTCGACAACCGGCCCGAGAGAAACCGCGGGAAAGTAGATCAGCCCACCGGTGATGAGGATCACGCCGATCACCAGGCCGACGAAGAGCGGGCTGGTGGTGGGAAACGTCCCAAGCGAGGCGGGGACGATCTTCTTGCGCGCCAGCGAGCCCGCTACCGCCAGCATCGGCACGATCACCAGGAAGCGGCCGATAAACATCGCCAAGCCCAGGGTGGTATTCCAGAATGGCGTGTTGGCGGAAAGACCGGCGAAGGCACTGCCATTATTGGCGGTTGCCGAGTCATAGGCATAGAGCATCTCGCTGAAGCCGTGCGGCCCGGCATTTGATATCCCGGCAAGCCCGGCGGGCACGACCGCGGCGAGCGCGGTGAAACCGAGGACCGAAATCGGCAATATCAGGATGGCAAGCATGGCCATCTTGACCTCCTTCGCCTCCAGCTTCTTGCCAAGATACTCTGGCGTGCGCCCGACCATCAGCCCGGCTATGAACATCGCCACGATGACGAACAGCAACATGCCGTAGAGACCGGAACCGACGCCACCAAAAATAATCTCACCCAGCATCATGTTGACCATCGGCACGGCGCCAGCGAGCGGGAGCAAGCTGTCATGCATGGTGTTCACCGCGCCGCACGACGTGTCGGTGGTGACGGTCGTGAAAAGCGCCGAATTGGCAATGCCGAAGCGGACCTCCTTGCCCTCCATGTTCCCGCCTGACTGCAAGTCTCCCGCGGACTGATCGACATGGAACGCCGCGAACGCCGGATTCCCGTGACTTTCGACCGCGTAGGCGATCGCCGTGCCGGCCAGGAAAAGCAGAAACATGGCGGCGAAGATGGCCCAGCCCTGCCGCTGGTTACCGACCATCCGGCCGAAGACATTGGTCAGTCCCGCGCCGATCGAAATTATCAGCAACATCTCGATGAAGTTGGTCAGCGCCGTCGGGTTCTCGTACGGATGGGCGGAATTGGCGTTGAAAAATCCCCCGCCATTGGTTCCCAGCAATTTGATGACTTCCTGGGACGCCACGGGCCCCTGGGCGATGAGCTGCTTGCCACCCTCCAGCGTCGTTGCGTCGGTATAGGCGCTGAAGTTCTGCGGCATGCCCTGCCAGACGAAGAACAGCGCCACGACGACCGAGATCGGCAGCAGGACATAGAGAACGGAACGGGTGAGATCGACCCAGAAATTGCCGATGCCCTGCGCCGACCGGCGCGCGAAACCGCGGATCAGGGCGATGGCAAGCGCGATGCCGGTGGCGGCGGAAACGAAGTTGTGCACCGCAAGCCCGGCCATCTGGGTGAGATAGCTCATGGTCTGCTCGGGCACATAGGATTGCCAGTTGGTGTTGGTGACGAAGCTGACCGAGGTGTTGAATGCCAGATCCGGGCCGACAGCCGCCTGGCCCTGCGGATTGAGCGGTAGCATTGCCTGTAGCCGTTGCAGGCCATAGAGCACGACGAAGCCCACGAAGCTGAATGCCAGCGTGGCAATGGCGTAGCTCACCCAGTGCTGTTCAGATTTTTCATCGACGCCGCAAAGCCAGTAGATGGCGCGTTCCAGTGGACGCAGGACGGGCGACAGGAAAGTCCGCTCGCCGTTGAAGACGCGCGTCATGTAGCCGCCGAACGGTCTGGTCAACGGGATCACCAGAACGGAGAAGAGCGCGATTTGCAGCCAGCCGTTGAAAGTCATTCTGGCAATCTCCTTAGAACCGCTCGGGGCGGATCAGGGCATAGACGAGATAGACGAGCAGGCCGACCGTGACGATCGCACCAAGCGCATAATCGAAGGTCATCGCATGGCCCTCAAAGATGATCGCAGGCGAAGACGTAGAGCACACAGGCACCCAGAAACGCCGCACCGATCAAGAGATAGATTACATCGAACATATGACTGGTCCTCGCTACGCCGCGCTGATGACGGTTCTAGCCATTCGGCGCAGGAAAAACCCTCCGCCGATGAGCCGCGGTGAAATTGATCATAACTAGCCGACAATATAAATTCCATGCTGCCTAGGTGTCCGGGATATAAATTCGTCATATACGCCGCATGATCACAGGCCTCAAAATACGGCGATTCCGCGGGTTTCCCGTGATTTGGTAGGCCGTGCGATCACCGCTTAATGGCGTACATCGAATGCCAACAGCAGCAAATTGACCACGAGCGCAACCCCGAGACACGCAGCGATCGCCATGCCGATTTCCCACAGCACGACGCCAGGAGCGTTCCTGTCCGCGGCTTTTCTTCTGGACGCAGGGCGCCGTTTCCGCCCGCCAGAGGTCAAAATCGAGGCTGCGAACTCGCGGAGGGACATTGATCGAGGCTCCCGTGGGTGGTCATCCGCGCCCCAACGCGCGCGGCGAGGATGCAATCCCCCATTAGGAGATCAGGGCATATAAATGCCATAAGGAACGAACGCACCGGATATAGTCGTCGCCTATAGAGATATGAATGCGCGCGGCGCATGAGCGCTCTGGATTTTATATGCGGTTCCTCCGAATCTATTGGCGCCGGGCACGGAATGCCGCCGCCGTATCACCGTCGGCCGAGAAACTGACGCGCCCGGAACAACCGCACCATATCCAGACGATAGGGAACCGCGACATGATCACTCCCCGAATGAAGCTGGCGTCCGGCCTGGCCGGTCTCACCGAGCGGGACGCCGCCCCCTGGTTCAGCGCGGACGATAGGACTCGGACGGCGGCAGCAGAATTCGAGATCCTCCGTACCGCCCCCGGCATCGTTGCCGAGACGCGCGTGAGAGGTAATTTTCGCCATGCACGCGAGACAGGTCTGCGACGGCTGCGTGCCTATCTGCGCGGCAATAACAGCGCCGCCGCGCGTCTGCCGATGGCGGATACTGTCGTGCAAAGATCGGAGCAACCCGGACTGTGGCGGCTGCAAATTCCGCTCCCACCCGGCCCCGAGGGGCGCGCGGTTCCGCGGCCGCGCAGCCGGAAGGTACGCTGCGTCATGGTTGGGGCTGAAACCCTGGCGATCGTTCGCCCACGCTGGTGGCAGCCGTGGCGCGGATTGTCGGAAGCACATCTCCTATCCGCCTTGCGCGATAGTCGCTGGGTTCCAGATGGCCCGTGCAAATTTCGTATCGTCACCTGGTCATATCTGCCCTGGTTTATTTGTCGTGGCGCCCTCGCCGTACCGGTGCGCCCGAGAACAGCGTTCGCCTAGCGCCCGCGTGCCAAAATTGCTGCTGGTGTTATATCACCTATGACGATGCGCCGCGCATGCTGAGCCGCCTCGATATACACTCACGCCAAGTGGTGCGGAACTTTCTGTTTCGACTTTCACTCAACGTGTGGATGGTGGTGCTCGTCGCGGAGCTCGGCAAATGGCCGTACCAGCGGGCTTTCGGAGTATTCCACGCGACCTGCGCGGCATCTGCGATAATCGCGATGACAGTGGCACTGTTTCGCGGCGAAAAGCCCATGGACACATTTTTAAATTTATGGGACGAGAGCCTAGCGTTTTCGGCGTTGGGTCTTCTGGCGCTCTTCATCTGGCGTGAAGTAAGCTGATCCTGCTTATGAATTTGATCATAACATTAGCCTCGTCCTGGCGCGCCACCGGTCCGCGAACCACCGCCGGAAGCGCGGGCGGCCGGTTAATATTATATGACAAAACTATTTCCCGGCCCGACGTCCCCTATGGAAATTCTACGCCGCCCGGTGCCACGTTTGTGCGCGAACCGCTCTCTGTAAAATCGCGTGCAATAGCGACCCCCTGAGGGGCGAAAATCGCGTCCAATTTCGACCCCTCTGACGTTTGATGTCAGCATCCTCTCTAACGCCCAATGTGGGTGTGGGGAGGCTAATTGGGGGATGATCGCAGTGGATCGGATTGGTGAGATACGGCGGGCTTATTTTGGTGAGCGTCTTCCGATCAAGGAGATTGTGCGCCGGCTATCGATATCGCGGTCGACGGTGCGCAAGGTGGTGCGAAGCTCGGCGACCGAGTTTCGCTATGAGCGTGACAAGCAGCCTGCGCCGAAGCTGGGCGAGTGGGTCAAGGGGCTGACGGAGATCCTGGAGCGGGAGGCTGGCCTGCCACGGCGGGAGCGGCGATCGACGCAGCGCTTGTTTGAGGAACTGAGGGGGCGTGGCTATGAGGGGGCGCATGACAGCGTTCACCGCTTTGCCAAGGCGTGGCGGCGTGAGCATGCCCGGGTTCCGGTACGGGCCTATGTGCCGCTGAGCTTCGTCCGGGGCGAAGCCTACCAGTTTGACTGGAGCCACGAGGTGATCACGCTGCAGGGGCTGCCGGTAACGGTGAAGGCGGCTCACATGAAGCTGTCGCACAGTCGGATGCCATTTGTGCGCGTGTATCACCGTGAGACCCAGGAATTGGTTTTCGATGCGCACGACAAGGGGTTTGCTTTTTTTGGTGGGGGCTGCCGGCGCGGGATCTACGACAACATGAAGACCGCGGTGGAGGCGATCTTCCTGGGTAAGGAGCGCCGCTATAATCAGCGATTTCTGCAGATGTGCTCGCATCATCTGGTCGAGCCGGTGGCTTGTACGCCGGCGTCAGGCTGGGAAAAAGGACAGGTCGAGAATCAGGTCGGCAATCTACGTGACCTGTTGTTCTTACCCAAGCCCCGGGTCAGCAGCCTTGTCGAACTCAATGCCTGGTTGGTGGATCAATGCATCGCCTATGCGAAACGGATGGAACATCCTGAATTCAAGGGTCGAACAATCTGGGAGGTGTTCCAGGACGAGCAGGCCAGCCTGGTGGTATCACGCGGCCCCTATGACGGCTTTGCCGAGAAGGTCGTCCGCGCCAGTACGACCTGCCTGATCATGGCGGACCATAATCGCTACAGCGTCGATGCGCGTGCCGCCGGGCGGATGGTGCAGGTCCGCTCGCATGCCGACCGCATCGTCGTGCTATTGGATGACGATGTCGTTGCCGCGCATCCGCGGGACTTCCGGCGCAGTCAGGTGATCTACAATCCTTGGCACTACCTGCCGATCCTGGTGAGAAAGCCAGGTGCCTTACGGAATGGTGCTCCGTTCAAGGATTGGGATTTGCCACCGGGCCTTGCGGCCGCTCAGGCAAAGCTCAAGCAGCACGCCGATGGCGACCGGCAGTTCGTCAAAATCCTCAATGCCGTTCTTGATCATAGCCTTGCCGCGGTCGAGGCCGCATGCGCAGAGGCTCTCGAAGCAGGCATTGCCAGCGGCGACGTGATCCTTGCCGTCCTGGCGCGTCAGCTTCAGCCCCCCACACCGCCGAGTATGATCACCCCGGACGGGCTGCGCCTGAAAATCGAACCAAAGGCCGATTGTGCGCGCTATGACAGCCTGAGGAGTGCCGCCTGATGGAACGCCAGGACATTCTCCAGGCAATGGCCGATCTCAAGCTGCACGGCATGCGCGCGAGCTTTGACGAGATCGCCGGCAAGGGTGTGGCACGACGCGACGAGTTCTACGATCTGATTGCCAGCCTGATCCGCGCTGAACGGATCTTCCGCCAGGCACGATCGGTCAGCTATCGAATCAGCAGCGCAAAATTCCCCGGGCTCAAGGACTTCGACGGCTTCACCTTCAAGGGCACACCGATCGATGAGGGACTTGTGCGTGAATTAGCCACCGGCAGCTTCCTCGATGCCAAGCGGAACGGGATCTTTGTCGGCGGAACCGGGACCGGAAAGACCCATCTCTGCATCGCGATCGCGGCCACGGTCATCAGGGCCAGAGCGCGAGGCAGGTTCTACAATCTCATCGATCTGGTCAATCAACTCGAGCAGGAGAAAGCCGCTGGTCGGAGCGGATGTCTGGTCGAAAAGCTTCTCCGCCTCGATCTGATCGTCATCGATGAACTCGGCTACATGCCGTTCAGCCAGACCGCCGGGCAACTGCTGTTCCACCTCATCAGCAAACTTTACGAAAACACCTCGCTGCTGATCACCACCAATCTCGGCTTTGCCGAATGGCCGAAGATCTTTGGCGACGCCAAGATGACCACAGCCATGTTGGATCGCCTGACCCACCATTGCGATATCATCGAGACCGGCAACGAAAGTTGGCGCTTCAAAAACCGAAGCTGACCATCAAACCCTCCCCCAGACCCCCACCCGGCTTATCCACGTGGGTGCATAGGGACCCCCCGCGCGCCGCTGCGTCAGCCTCTCGTCGGGCACTCCGCGGCGCGCGGGTCCCCCCTATGCACTACGTGGATAAGCCCCGCCGCTAACGCTGTTTCTAACGCCAAAAGGGGTCGGAATTGGACGCGAAAAGGGGGTCGCGTTTGGACGCGATTTGACAACTTTGACGCCAGGATGAGCGC
>JAKCCP010000307.1 GCA_021841985.1 Pseudomonadota bacterium
CCGCTCCACCGTCGCGAGATAGAAGCGATAGAACGCATCCCAATGCCGCTCGGTGATCGCCGCCCCTTCGAGGGTCTGCAGGGTGAGTCCCTGGGCCGCGACCTCGCGCCGCTCGCGGCGGATGGTCTTGCGCTTGCGCGACGAGAGGGAGGCAAGAAAATCCTCGAAATCGCCATAGCCGGCATTGTGCCAGTGGAATTGCAACCCCTGACGGCGGAGCCACCCCGCCGCGCCGAGCGCGTGCCATTCGCCCTCGGTGCAGAAGGTGACATGCACCGAGGAGAGATCGAGCCCGGCGCAGGCGTCCGCCAGCGCCTGGCCGAAGGTCGCCGCCGTCACCCCGGCGCCCGGGCGGATCAGCAGGCGTGGCCCCGGCACCGGGCAAAACGGCACCGCGACCTGTAATTTCGGGTAATAGCGCCCGCCGGCCCGCTCGAACGCATCGGCCCAGGCATGGTCGAACACATATTCGCCGTAGCTGTGCGATTTGACATACATCGGCGCGACGGCGGCCAATTGCCCTTCGTCATCGCGGAGCGCCGCGTGGCGCGCGAGCCAGCCGGTGCGCGGCCCGACCGCGCCGCTATCTTCGAGGGCGCTCAGGAAGGCATGGCCGATGAAGGGATTGTCCTCGACTTCGGCGCAGCCGTTCCACTCCCCGGCCGCGATCTCGGCGATGCGGGCATGCAGCGTGAGGCTGAACCTGGCGGAGCCGTCCGGCATCACCGGCATGTGGCGGCGCGGGCGCGGAAATAAAGGCTCAGGCGATTTCGAACCAGCCTTCGACCTCGACCGCGAAATCGAGCGGCAGCGAGGGCACGCCGACGGTGGTGCGGGCATGCCGGCCGCGCTCGCCAAACACCGCGACGGCAAGATCGGAGGCGCCGTTCATCACCCGCGCGTGCTCGGTGAAAGCGGCGGTCGCGGCGATGAAGCCGCCGAGCCGCACGACGCGCCGCACCCGCCCGAGATCGCCGTCGAGAGCGGCGCTCGCTTGCGCGAGCAGATTGATAAAGCAAAGCTGCGCCGCCCGGATGCCCTCCTCGAGGCTGATTTCGGCGCCGAGCTTGCCGAGAATCCGCGTCTCGCCGAGGATCGGCCCCTGGCCCGAGATCACGATCAGGTTACCGACGGCGGCGAAGGGCAGGTAATTGGCGACCGGCGCCGTCGGCGTCGGCAGCGCGAAGCCGAGATCGGCAAGGCGTTGCGCGATCGCAGCGGACGTCATCGGGGCAGGGAGCATCACGCATTCTCCTCGAAAGAAACGCAGCCTCGTCGCACGCGGCCGGGTTGCAGTTTCCTCCGGCCGGTGGCCGGCGGCAAGCGCCGGAAACTGTGAGGCGCGATTTTCGGCCAAACATGGCTACACTGGCCGGCATGGCAGTCTCGCCCAAGGATGAGGAGAAACCGATGACCGCCCAGCCCTTCGTTCGCGCCGCCATCGCCGCGCTGCTTGCAGCAAGCTGCCTCCGTCCCGCTTTCGCCCAACCCGCGACGCCCCAACCCGCGACGCCCCAATCCGCGACGCCCCAATCCACGACGCCGGGCGCCGCCGATTTCCTCAATGCCGCGAGCGACGCCGATAACTGGATCCTGCCGGCGAAGAGCTATGCCAACAACCCGCTCACGCCGGCAACCGCGATCGACCGTGCCAATGTCGCCAAACTCCACCTCGCCTGGCGCCATGAGGAGAAAGGCGGGCCGATCATGGCGACCCCCCTGGTCTGGCATGAAACCATGTTCCTCGCGACCGCGGACGGCGCGGTGATCGCCCTCGATGCCGCGAACGGCCAGGCGAAATGGCGCTTCGCAACCGCGGCGGCCGGCCCCGGCCGGCTCGCCTTGTTCGATGGCAATGTCTTCCTCGCCACCGAAAGCGGGACGCTGATCGCCCTCGATCCCGCCACCGGACATAAGAATTGGGAGATCGCGGCGGCGCCGGAGGCGGGGTTCGCGACCGCCCCGATGCCGTATCACAACCCGGCGACCGGCCAGGATCTGCTGCTGATCGGGGTTGCCGCGACGGCGCCGGGCGGCAGCGGCGCGATCGCCGCGTTTGCCGCGCGTGACGGCCATCGGCTGTGGACTTGGACCACCATCCCCGGCCCCGGGATGCCGGGCCATGAGAGCTGGGGCGGCACGTCCTGGCGGCAAGGTGGCGCGACCCCGGTCGGCATCGCCATCTCACCCGCCACCCACACCGCCTTCGCGACCCTCGGCGGCCCCGCCCCCGCCTATGACGGCGCCGCCCGTCCCGGCGATAACCTCTATAGCGACGCGCTGGTCGCGCTCGATCTCGCGACGCCTGCGCCCAAGCTCCGCGGCTATCACCAGTTCATCGCCCATGACACCTGGAATTGGGGGCTCGCGACGGCGCCGATGCTGGTCTTCGGCCGGGTTGCCGATAAGCCGCGCGATCTCGTCGTGGCCGGCGACAAGGGCGGCAATCTCTGGGTGCTCGACGGCGATAACGGCGCCCTGCTCGACCATGCCGCCTTGAGCTTCGTGAAAAACGGCACCACAAGGGCGGCCGGCGGCGGCGCCGTCATTTGTCCGGCTTTCGACGGCGGCATTCAAAGCCATGGCGGCGCCTTCGACACCGCCAGCAACACCCTCTTCATCGCCAGCGCCGACCAGTGCGCCGCGGTTGCAACCGGCAAGACGGGCAGCGATGTCAGCGTCCTCGGCCCCGGGGAGACCAGTTTCAACGCCATCGCGGTCGCCAGCGGCACTTTCCTCTGGCGCCGGCATTTCGAACCGTCGCGGCACGCCGCTCCGCCCTCCGCGTCGTTCGGGGCGCCGAAGCTTGGCCCGCAACTCGAAAAACCGATCAATGCCGGCGTGTTGCTCACCGCGAGCGGCCTGGTTTTCACCGCCGCGCCGGACGGGAGTTTCGTTGCCTTTGCGGCCGAGAATGGCCGGGAACTCTGGCATGACGACACCGGCGCGCCGATCACCGCGCCGGCCATCGCCTACCGCGCCGACGGCAAGGAAATCATCGCCGCGATCTCCGGCGAGCGGGTTTCGGCATTCACCATCAAGTAAAAAAGAACGGCGCGGGGCCATGCCGAGGGCGCCGCCGCCGGCATGGGACCGGGCCCGGAGTTCATCCTCCGGCTGTCATCCGTTGGCGACTTTGCGCGGCGAATCGCTGTGGCCGGCGGCGCTCTTTTTCGCGTCCGCCGCGGCCTCGGCCATCATGTGCTTGAGATCGCGGAGCAGCGCGCTGCCCTTCAATGTCCGCTGCACGAGAACGCTGCGGCGGTCCTGGGGATCGACCTTGCGGCGGGCGAGTTCCAGCTCGCCGAGGCGATCGAGGGCGCGGGTGATCGCCGGCTTGGAGACGCGGAGATCGGCCGCCAGGCCACGGACGGTGTGGTTGCCGTCCTGAAGATAGCAGGTCAGAAACACGGCGAGTTGCCGCGCCGAGAGATCCGGGCCTTCGCGGCGAACCAGGGAGACGACGGTGTCGCGGAGGATGGCGAGCAAGGTGTCGGTGGCGGAGGGAGAGGCGGAGGCGGAGGCGGGCATGGCGTTAATCCTTCTTCTGGTCGCCGGTCGTCTGGTCACCGGTCGCCGGGCCGGAAAATCGTAGGCCGACCGCGGTGGCGATCGCACGGGCCGCTTGCGCTTCGCCGCCTTCCGGCCGGCCGGGGCGTGTCGCGTCGTTCCAGGCATAGAGGTCGATATGCACCCAGGGCACGCCTGTCGCAATGAACCGCTCAAGAAATAACGCCGCGACGACCGCTCCTCCATGTGTATTTCCGGCAATGTTGTTCAAATCTGCGACAGGGCTGCCGAGCCAGATGCCGTAATCGGCCCAGAGCGGCAATTGCCAGAGCGGGTCGCAGCAGGTTTTTCCGGCGTCGATCAGCCGTTCGGCCCAGGTTTGATCATTGCTGAAGAGCGCCGGCAGGTCGGGCCCGAGCGCCGCGCGCGCCGCCCCGGTCAGGGTCGCGCAATCGATGATCAGGGAAGGTGTCTCCTCGCACGAGGCGGCGAGCAGATCGGCGAGCACGAGGCGGCCCTCGGCATCGGTGTTGCCGATTTCGACGGTGAGGCCCTTGCGGGTCGCGAGCACGTCGAGCGGGCGCATGGCCTGGCCGGAGACGCTGTTTTCGACGCAGCCGACGCGGAGCACGAGTCGCACCGGCAGATCCGCCGCCATGATCATCCGCGCCGCCGCCATCACCACCGCGGCGCCGCCCATGTCCTTTTTCATCCGCAGCATGGCGGCGGAGGGTTTCAGGTCATAGCCGCCGCTGTCGAAGCAGACCCCCTTGCCGCAGAGCGCGATCAGCGGCGCGTCCGGCCCGGCACCGCTTCCCGCCCAGCGCAGAATGGCGACCCGTGGCGCCCGCGCCGCGCCGCGCCCGACCGCGGCCAGCGCCGGATAGCCGGCGTCCAGCGCGTCATCGGCGACGATCTCGACGCTGGCGCCGAATCCTTTGCCGAGCGCCGAGACCGCGTCCGCCAGCTCCGCCGGGCCGAGATGATTGGCCGGCATGTTGACGAGATCGCGGGCCGGACAAGCCC
>JAKCCP010000046.1 GCA_021841985.1 Pseudomonadota bacterium
CGCGCCGCGAGGAAGAGGTTGGGGCGGTGGAAGCTGGCGACGAAGGCGCGCGCCGCGGGCATCGCGAGGCTGGCCAGAATATCGGCGCGGGTGCGCCGGTCGGCGGTCGCGGTGAGCGCGATCCGGGGAACGCCGGGAAAGCGCGTGGCGAGGCAGGCGAGGGCCCGGTATTCGGGGCGGAAATCATGCCCCCATTGTGAGACGCAATGCGCCTCGTCGATGGCGAAGAGCGCGATCGCGGCCGGGTCGAGACGGTCGATCAGACCGCCGAGCAGCCGCTCGGGCGAGACATAAAGGAGATCGAGCCGGCCCTCCGCCAAAGCCGCCAGAGTCTTACGCGCGTCGGCGGGGTCGCATTCGGAGTGCAGCGCCCCGGCCTTGACGCCGAGCTGGCGCAACGCCGCCACCTGGTCATCCATCAGCGCGATCAGCGGCGAGACGACGATCGCGGTGCCGGGGCGGCAGAGCGCGGGCACCTGGTAGCAGAGGCTTTTGCCGCCCCCGGTCGGCATCAGAACCAGGGCATCGCCACCGCCCGCGACATGGCGCACGGCCTCTTCCTGAAGACCGCGAAAGCGCGGAAATCCGAAAATGCTGCGGAGAATTGTGGTGGGCGAATCGGGGGACATCGCAGGGATTTCGCCAGGATGCGGCGCAAACGGCAAGCCCGCGATGGACACCGCCCTGTGTTTGATCTCACCACCTCGTCAAACAGTGAGCGTTATCCACTCAATTTGTCCACTACGCTTCCCGATTCGATGAAGGAGCGGCGGCGAAGCCGCGCGCACGGATGGGAACGTAATCCAAAACCCGCATAGCGCCCGTTGCGTCATGTTCGATTTGTCACGACACGAACCACATTACGGCGAGATGTCCCGGTGCAAGCACTCCCGCGGCCCATAGCGCGGCGGACAGGATATTTGATATCTGAAACGGAATGAACGGCATCGCGCATATTCCCGCGATCAGCGGAACAATGCAGCGCAATGGCCCAAAGAACCGGCCCAAAAAAACGCTCGCGATGCCCCATCGTTCGAAAAAGGCCCGTCCGCGGATAAGCAGCTCGGGACGTCGCGACAAAGGCCACGCGCTGGCGACCGCCGGGCCGAACCTGAACCCAAGCACGTACGAGACCCAGTCGCCGGCCGCCGCGCCCGCCGTGGCTGCGAGCCAGGGCATCCAGAAATTCATCCCGGCGGCGCTGGTGATACCCGCGCCACCGGCCAGCAGCGCGGTGGCTGGCAGAAATACGGACACGACAGCGAGCGACTCGCCGAATGCCAGGGCGAAGACGACCAGTAGGATCAGCGTTTCGTGCGCTCGCACGGCTTCCATCAGGGCGTCGGCCGAGGATTGCATGGCGACAAACCTGGCGTCAGGCGACGAGCCGCGCGCGCCAGACGCGTTTGAGCAGCTCCAGCACGGCCATGACGCCGAGGACCACGGCCGCGACCAGGGCCAGGTCGTCGATGTGCAAAACACCGAACCGAAACAAGTTCCGGGTCAACGGGATGGCGAGCACCGCCGCCAGGATCGAAACGGCGATCGATAAGATCCATGCGAGAGCGGCGTTGCGGCGTCCGAGCAGATCGCGCGCCGAAGTGCCGAAATTGCGGTTTACCAGGACAAGGCCGAGGTTGACCAATACCAACGAAACGAACGTGAGTGCCCGGACATCGTCCTCCGGCAGCCCCTCGCGCAGGGCGATCGTATAGAGCGCGGCGAGGGCGGCGAAGGCGATCGTGCCTTGCACCAGACTCCACGCAACGAGAGCGCGCGAGAACAATGGGCTGTCGGCCGCGCGCGGCGGTCGCCGCATGATGTCGGCTTCCTCGGTTTCGGCCTCGAACACCAAGGAGCAAACCGGATCGATGATCATTTCCAGGAACGCGATATGGATCGGACCGAAAATCAGCGGCATACCCGTCAATAGCGGAAGCAGCGCGAGACCCGCGATCGGGACGTGGATCGCGACGATATACGCCATCGCCTTGCGCAGATTGTCGTAGATGCGCCGCCCCAATCGAATCGTGCGAACGATCGACCCGAAATCGTCGTCGAGCAGAACCAGCGAGGCCGCCTCGCGCGCGACATCGGTGCCTCGTCCGCCCATCGCAATGCCGATGTCCGCCGCTTTCAGTGACGGCGCGTCGTTGACTCCGTCCCCCGTCATCGCCACCAGATGCCCATTCGCCTGCAACGCACGGACGATGCGCAGTTTCTGCGCGGCCGCGATGCGCGCGAACACGTCGACCGTCCGAACGGCCTCCGCCAACCGGGCGTCGTCCATCCGCGCGATCGCCGCGCCATCCAGGATCGCCCCCGTGTCGAGCCCCGCCTGGCGGGCGATGGCACGGGCCGTGACCGGGTAGTCGCCGGTGATCATCGCGACGTGGATACCGGCCATGCGGCATTCGGCGATGGCGGTAGGGACCGCCGCGCGCAGAGGATCGGCGAAGCCCACGAGGCCAAGCAGTCGAAAGGGGAACGCCGATGGGTCGTCGGGTAAGGTTCCGCGCCAATTGGCTTCCGCGACGGCGAGGACGCGCATCCCGGCCTCGCCGAGCCGGTCCGCGGCGCGTATAATTCGATCGCTGTCCGTCGGATCCAGGCGGCAAAGCCGGGCGATCGCCTCCGGCGCACCCTTGGTGGCGATCGTCGCCTCGTTCGTGCCAGATCGCGGCCACGCCTGGGTCACGGCGAGCAGATCGGGCCGCAGTCCGTAGATGCGTTCGGGGGCAAGGCCAAGCGCGGTTTCGTTCAACGAACGGGCGAGCGCGCGCAATGCCCGATCCATGGGATCGTACGCGACCAGCGCGCTGGCCAGGGCGGCGGTCGTCACCAGCGGCAGGAATCGCGGGGGGATCGCGGTTCCCGCGCTCACGGCCAATGTCTCGTCCTCAGTGTGGAGCGCCGCGACCACCATGCGGTTCTCGGTGAGCGTCCCGGTCTTGTCGGTGCATAGCGCCGTCGCTTCGCCGAGAGCCTCGATCGCGGAGGCTCGGCGGGTCAGCACACGTGCCTGCGACATCCGCCATGCGCCCATGACCATGAATACCGTCAGCACGAGGGGAAATTCCTCGGGCAGCATCGACATGCCGAGGGCGATCCCGGCCAACACGGCGTTGAGCCAGGAGCCGCGAAACAGACCGAACAGCAAGACCACCGCGAGACAGCAGATCAACCCGCCGACCGCCGCGATCCGCACGATACGCGCGGTCTGACGGGTCAGATTGGCCGGAGCGGGCTCGATGGTCTGGAGCGCCTCACCGATGCGCCCGATTTCGCTGCGAGAGCCGGTCGCGCGAACTTCGGCGATGCCCTGACCGCGAACCACCAGGGTGCCCGACCAGACCCAGGGGGAATCGTCGCCACCAGGTCTCATATCCGCAGCGGAACCGACAGTCAGGTGGCGCTTGCGCACCGGAACCGACTCGCCGGTGAGCAGTGATTCGTCGGCTTGAAGCTCGGACGCCTCGAGCAGCACCGCGTCCGCCGGAACGCGATCTCCTTCCACCAGATGAACGATGTCGCCGCGCACAACGTCGCGACCGGCGATCCGCACCTGTAGGCCGTCGCGAACGACCAAAGCACGCGGGCTTGTCAGGTCGCGCAGAGCCTCCAGGATCCGCTCGCTGCGCGCTTCCTGGATAACGGCTATTGCCACGGACAGAGAGGCGAATACCAGAAGCAACAGCGCTTCCAGCCGATCTCCCAGAATGAGATAGATCACCCCGGCTCCGAGCAGCAGTGCGAACATCGGCTCGGACAATACGTCCCGCACGATGGCCGGAAATCGGCGCGTGTTCGCGTGCGGCAGCACGTTGGGACCTTCCCGTCGTAGCCGTTCCGCGGCTTCCGCCTCAGTCAATCCCGAGCGCAACGCCGTTTCGCATGGAGCGGCGCCGGGCATCGCGGGTTGAGTTCGCGCGGTTTGAGACATTCGATTTCTCCGCCTGTTTTCGTCATCTCCCGGAATCGAAAGGCTCGCAATGAGTGACCTGCCGCGGATTACGCGATGCAGAAGAACGTGATGGGGTTCGAATATTGGTTCCACACCCACCTGGATTTCCGCAAAATCTATGAACGGTGGCCATGATCTTTCCCTTTCACGTCCGGCATGGCGCGGAAGGGCGGCCAAAGTCCGGGCTGGCACCACGCGCTATACGGCACTCGGCAAATCATCGAGATGGCACGCGAAACGATGGCTTGTGCCGCCACGCAACTCCGGCACTTCGACCCGACAGCGATCAAACGCATAAGGACAGCGGGTGTGAAACCGGCAGCCGGCGGGCGGATCGCGTGGGCTCGGCATATCGCCGGCCAGCACGATCCGCCGCCGCTTCGCCGCCGGATCGGGCTGCGGCACCGCCGAAAGCAGGGCCTCGGTATAAGGGTGCCGGGGGCGGGAAAATACCTCGTCCCGCGGGCCGATCTCGACGATCCTGCCGAGATACATCACCGCGACGCGATGCGTGAGATGCTCGACGATCGCGAGATCGTGGCTGATGAACAATAAGGCGAAGATC
>JAKCCP010000109.1 GCA_021841985.1 Pseudomonadota bacterium
CATCAAGGTCAGCGACGCCGAGATGAACACCCTCAATATCAGGGGCGATGCATTCCACCCGGAATGGAATTATACCATCGCCCCCAGACAGCCACCATGACGCAGTCATTTTTGGGCGTCGCCTAACGCTGTTTCTAACACTCAAAGGGGTCGAAATTGGACGCGAAAATGGGGTCACGTTTTGGACGCGATTTGACACCGCAACCGTCAAACGGGGTCGATGGACCGCTCTCTTCGCCCTCGATAAAGGCGGCGCGCAGGGCTTCCAGCCTGGTTTCCCGCTCTTCAAGCAGGCGCAACCCCGCCCGCACAACGTCGCTGGCGCTGTTATAGCGACCCCGGCTTACCTGGGCTTCGACGAAGCTGCTGAAATGCTTGCCGAGGCTGAAGGATGTGTTCTTGTTCATTCCGATTTTCCTGCCATTATTTATACCAAATTTTGGTATCGACGGCAAGGCCATGGCTGTCCGCCCGATGCTTCACCCAAAGCGGTTCCTTCGCCCTTGGCAGATCGGCGCGCTTGTGCGCGGAATGCGGCGGATTTGCGCAACAGGGGGACGGGGAACATGGGTGCGACGATCGAGGATTTCGCGCGGCTTGATATCCGGGTGGGCACGGTGATCGATGCCCAGCCGTTTCCCGAGGCGCGCAAGCCCGCCTATCGGCTCACCATCGATTTCGGCCCGGAAATCGGCCTCAAGCGATCCTCGGCGCAGATCACCACGCATTATCATCTCGACCAGCTCATCGGGCGCCAGGTGGTTGGGGTGGTGAATTTCCCGCCCCGCCGCATCGGCGCGTTCATGAGCGAGGTACTGACGCTCGGCTTGCCCGACGCCGAGGGCGCGGTGGTGCTGATCCGCCCCGATTTCAAACTGCCCAATGGCGGGCGGCTGTTCTGATGGCCGAGCACTACTACACCGTCACCTGGGACCAGCTCCATCGCGACTCGCGAGCGCTGGCCTGGCGGCTGCTGCGGCCTGAGCCCTGGGCGGGGATCGTCGCGGTCAGCCGGGGCGGGATGATCCCGGCGGCGATCATCGCGCGCGAGCTGGAATGCCGCCTGATCGAGAGCGTCTCGGTCGCGACCTATGACGAGGAGGAGCGCGCCGCCCCGCGCGTCATCAAGCCGCCCATAGCCGCCGGCGATGGCGCGGGGTTTCTGGTGATCGACGATCTCGTCGATACCGGCGCCACGCTCACCGCCGTGCGCGCCCTGCTGCCGCGCGCCCATTATGCCGCCGTCTATGCCAAGCCGGCCGGGCGCGCCTTGGTCGAGACGTTCATCACCGAGGTTTCGCAGGATACCTGGATCCTGTTTCCCTGGGACACCGCGCCGCAATTCGTGCCCCCCATCGCCCGGCGATGAATTTTTCCCCCGCCTTCCGCGCCGAGCTGGAAAATCTGTTCCGCTGGCGCCGCGATGTCCGACGCTTCCGCCCCGACACGCTGGCGCCGGGCACGCTGGAGCGGCTGCTGGGTCTCGCTTCCCTCGCTCCCTCGGTGGGGCTGAGCGAGCCCTGGCGCTTTGTCATCGTCGAGGATGCTGGCCGCCGGGCGCGCATCCGGGCGCTGTTCGATACCTGTAACGCGCAAGCGCTTGCGGGTTATGAAGGCGAGCGGGCGGCGCGCTATGCCGGGCTCAAGCTGGCCGGGCTCGACGCGGCGCCGGCGCAATTCGCCGCCTTCGCCGATCGTGGCACCGAGCAGGGGGCTGGGCTCGGACGCCATACCATGCCGGAGATGGCGGAATATTCGGTGGTCGCGGCGATCCACACCCTCTGGCTCGCGGCCCGCGCCGAGGGCATCGGCCTGGGCTGGGTTTCCATCCTCGCGCCCGCCGAAATCGCGGCGATCCTGGAAGTTCCCCCTGAATGGCGCTTCATCGGCTATTTCTGCCTGGGCTGGCCCGAGGAAGAAGCCGACACCCCGGAATTGCAGCGCGCGGGCTGGGAGAAACGCGGCGACGCGACGAGCCGCCTGCTCCGCCGCTGAGCCCCAACGGGTCGCAGGCGCGGCGTGCGAGGGGGATGCGCGCGGCACGCTCATGAGGGTCTGATAATCCGGAATGGCCATGCTGGCCCGCTAACGACGCGGGGCGATGATTTCTCTTCGGTCAAATCGAGAAATTTTCTATTCTTCAGTGAAAAAATCCTCGTCCACGCGCTTGAATTCGAGCGTGCGCGTGGTGCGCACGCCAACCCCGTGGTCGATCATCAACGCGGTCAATCGCTCGCCGTCGATCAGGACGACGCGTTGCTGGAGGTGGCGCACGTAGTCGATAGCGGGCGGAGAAAAGGTCGAGGTTGTGACAAAAACGCCTTTCCCGGCACCGTGGCCCACAAGCGTGCCGACAAAAGCCTGCACGTCCGGGCGGCCGACCTGGTTGCCGCGTGCGTAGCGTTTTGCCTGGATATACACACGATCAAGGCCGAGCTTGTCCTCGTTGATCAGGCCATCAACGCCGCCATCGCCGGATCGGCCCAAATGCTCGGCGGCGCCGCTGTGTGATCCGCCATAGCCCATCGCAACCAGAAGATCGATGATCATCCGCTCAAAAAATTTCGGGCTGTTCTGCAGAATTGGGTCGAGAAGATCGGCACGGAGGGCCGCTTGCGTCATGGCAAACGCTTTCTCGATCATTTCATCGGGCGTCGCGCCGATTTCTGACGTCGCTATTGGCTCCAGTGACGCTGCTGGCCCACCACTCTGCCCCGACGGGCTCTTGCGATAGGATTCCTGGTATTCTTTGTATTCGGGGAACTTCAGAAGAAACTTCTTGTCCAGCCGAGAGGGCGGGTTGGCAAGCACCTGCCGCCCTCTGTCAGAGATCACAAACCTGCCCCGTTTCGGACTTTCCAGAAGTCCAGCCTTCATCAATTCAAACTTCGCCCACTGGATACGGTTCCGCAGCCGAGTTTGGCCTCCGCTCGACAGCAACTGCTCACACTCCTCCGCCGTCAGGCCGAACCGCGCCGCGATTTCTTCCTCGGACATCGGCACAGAGGTCTCGCCTTTCGCGGCGACTTCAAGCATTGGCAGCATAAGGGTCCAAATATCCGGGATCGGCATAACGCTGGTCTCCTCGCTTCATGCCACCTTTGGCAAACTGTAGCCACAGGCATCGAAGGCGGCAAAAAGCACTTTCTCCTGCGCTTCCGTCAGCTTGACATGCGGCGGGCGGATATTGGTCCAGGCGTGATCGCCGGTATGGCGGGCCATCAGCGATTTCAGGCCGGGGATGAGCGGTGCCGAGGTGACCGCCTTGCGGATCGCCGAAAGCCGCGTCTGCGCCGCTTCCGCCGCTGGTGTTCCGGCATGGGCACAGACCTCGGCGTTGATGGCGCTGCTGAGATTGGACGCCGCGCTGATGCTGCCGGCGCCGCCGATTCTGAGCAGGTCGTGAAGGGCGCCGTCATCACCGCAATAGACCTCGAAACCCTGGTCGGCAAAATGCTCGACATAGGCGCGGGTGTTGGCAAAATCCCCGCTGCTGTCCTTGATCCCCTTGATGGCGCCGGGAAAGGCCTGGAGCAGGCGGGTAATCAGGGGAAGGGTGAACGGCACCGCCGATTGCGCGGGAAAATGATAGAGATAGATTTTTAATCCCGGCGCGGCGCGGTCGAGCACCTCGCCGAAATAGGCAAATAGCCCATCCTCGCTCGGGTTCTTGTAGAAAAAGGGCGGCAGCACGAGGGCGCCGCGGCAGCCGAGTTTGTCGGCGGCGCGGATCAGGGTGACGGTGTCGGTGATGGCGGTGGTGCCGACGCCGGGCAGCAGGCCATCGGCGGGAATGCCGCGCGCCACCAGCCCTTCCATCAGGGCGATGCGTTCATTGATGCCGAGGCTGTTGGCCTCGCCGGTGGTGCCGAGAATGGCGAGCCCGGTCGCGCCATGGGCGCGGAGCCAGCGGCAATGCGCGGCCATGCGATCGAGATCAGGGGCGAGATCGGCGGCCATCGGGGTCAGCACGGCAACGTTGACGCCGCCGAAGAGTGCGTTTTTCATGTCGGTTCCTCGGGTGGTTTGCGCCGGCGCGGGAGCGTGCCGGGCCAGGTAACGATGTGATGTTCGAGCGGCCCGGCGCTGCGCTCGTTGACCGCGCGGTCGCGTACCGAGATGCCGGCCTCATGCACGGTTGCGGGATCGCCGGAAACCAGCGGGTGCCACCAGAGCAGGGATTTGCCCTCGGCGAGGCGGCGATAGGCGCAGGTCGGCGGCAGCCAGTCGATGCGGCGCACGGAAGCCGGGGTCAGTTGCTCACAATCGGGGACACGGGCGCGGCGGTTGGTGTAGTCGCGGCAGCGGCAGGTCGCGCCATTGAGCAGGCGGCAGGCGACGTTGGTGAAGGCGATCTCGTTGCTGTCCTCATCGCGCAGCTTGTGCAGGCAGCAGCGGCCGCAGCCGTCGCAGAGCTGTTCCCACTCGCTCGGGCTCATTTCCTCAAGCTGTTTGGTTTTCCAGAATGGCGGCATGATCGCGCGGGCATGTTCTGTCTTCGGTAATGGTTTGCAAAGGCATTGCCTT
>JAKCCP010000260.1 GCA_021841985.1 Pseudomonadota bacterium
GATGGCGGGGGGGGCGGCGGCGGCGGCGGCGGCGGCGGCGGCGCCTCGATCGGCGCCGACTTCGGGGGTGTCGGCGCCGGCGGCGCCGCCGTCACCTGGGGCAGCGGCGCCGGCGCCGGCACTTCGCCGGGGGCGGTCGATTTCTGGCTCGGTTGCGCCGGGCCGACGAAATCCATGCTGACCGCGGTTTCTTCCGGCTCTTCCGGCAGGCGACGCGCGGGAAGGCCAAGCAGCAGCAGCGCCGCCAGCGTCAGATGCAGGGCGGCCGAGAGGGCGGCGCCGCGTTTGAGTTCGAACTCCATGCTGTCCCGAAATGTACCGCAGGCGGGCGCGCCCTCAGCCGCGCCCGGGCTTGCCCGGCGGCGCCTTGGGCGATCCCGCCGGTGACGCGGCATTCGGGGGCGCGGCGGTGGGCTGCTCGGCAAGGAGGGCCACCTTGCTGAACCCGCCCTGGGTGATGGTGCCCATCACCTGCATCACCAGGCCATAGCTCACCGCGCGGTCGCCGCGGACGAAAATCCGCCGCTCGGGGTTGTTTTGCGAGATCGCCTCCAGCTTGGCGACGAGATCGGGAAGTTCGACCTGGCTGTCCTGGAGATAGATATGGCCCTCGGCGTTGATGGTGACGGTGAGCGGCTGGCTATCGCTGTTCAAGGGTTTGGCGTCGGTTTTCGGCAGATCGACGTCGACGCCCGAGGTCATCAGCGGCGCCGTGACCATGAAAATGATCAGCAGCACCAGCATGACGTCGACCAGCGGCGTCACGTTGATCTCGGCCAGCGGGCGGTAGCGACCGCGCCCCTTGCCATTGCCGACGATGAAGGAGGCCATCGCTCAGGCCCGCTCCTCGGATTGGCGCGAGAGAATGGCGCCGAACTCGGCCCCGAACCCTTCGAGGCGCGAGGCGAAGCGGGCGAGATCGGTGCTGATCTTGTTATAGGCGAGCACCGCCGGGATCGCCGCGACGAGACCGATCGCGGTCGCGAACAGGGCCTCGGCGATGCCCGGGGCGACCACCGAGAGATTGGTGTTGTGCATCGCGGCGATCGCCGAGAAGCTGTGCATGATGCCCCAGACCGTGCCGAACAGGCCGATGAACGGCGCCGTCGATCCCACCGAGGCGAGGAAGATCATCCAGCGCTCGAGGCGCTCCATTTCGCGCTGGATGGTGACCGTCATCGCCCGATCGACCCGCTCGCGCACGCCCGAGCGGCTGGCGTCGGCGCCGGTGACGCGCAAACTCCGCCGCCATTCCGCCATCGCCGCGCCGAACACGGCGGCGATCGGGTTGGTCGGCTTGGCGCCTTCCTGCTCGAATAATTCATCGAGGCTGCCGCCCGACCAGAAACGGTCCTCGAAACGGTCGGCGGCGCGGCCGACACGGCGCAGCGTCATATATTTCTCGAACACGACCGCCCATACCCAGACGCTGGCCGCGAGCAGCAGCAGCATGACGAATTTGACGATGATATCGGCCTGCATGAAGAGGCCCCAGAGCGACAGATCCGCTCCCGCCGCCGCCAGATTGGCGGCATCCACTGCCCGATCCACTCAACCCACTCCTTGACTATGTCCAGCCGTTATCACCCAACCAGCTCCGCCATCGCCACCCGCCAACGCGACGGCAGCCGCGCCGGACGATGGTCCCGGCACCCGACGGACGCCAGCGCAACCGTCAGCACCACCAGCGCCGCCGCCTCGCCCCGGCGGTAGAAACTCTGGCGCAGCGAAGCCGAGGCTCCGCCCACCGCCAGCACCTCGGTTACGACGACGAGCAGGTCATCGAGCCGCGCCGGACGCAGATAGTCCAGTTTCGCCCGTCGCACCACGAAGAAGATGCCATGCCCGGCCACCAATTCCGCATGCGCGATTCCGAGATCGCGCAGACACTCGCTCCGCGCCCGCTCGGCGAAGCGGAGATAGGTCGCGTGGTAGACGATGCCACCGGCATCCGTATCCTCGAAATAGACCCTTACCTCATAGCGGTGTTTTTTACCCTCGAACATTACTATATCCCGACAATTCATTCATCTTCGGCAAGAGGATCGAGAGCGAGAAGATCGGGCTGGCCCGGCGCAGGCGGCGCGAGGCCGAGATGCTGCCAGCCCGGGCGCCCGAGCATCCGCCCGCGCGAGGTGCGCAGCACCAGACCCTCCTGGATGAGATAGGGCTCGATCACGTCTTCGATCGTGTCGCGCGCCTCGGCCAGGGCCGCCGCCAGCGTCTCCACCCCCACCGGCCCGCCGGCGTGATGCTCGGCGATGCGGCGGAGATAGCGGCGATCCATGGCGTCGAGCCCGAGATGGTCGACATCGAGCCGGGTGAGCGCGGCATCGGTCGCGGCGCGGTCGATCGGGTCGGTGCCGGCGATGGCGGCGAAATCGCGCAGCCTTCGCAGCAAGCGGCCGGCGACCCTGGGCGTTCCGCGCGCCCGCCGCGCGATCTCGGCCGCCCCCGCCGCGCTGAGCCGCATCGCGAGGCGTTCGGCCCCGCGCGCGACGATCCGCTCCAGCTCCTCCGGGGTGTAGAAAACCAGTCGCAGCGGAATCCCGAAGCGGTCGCGGAGCGGGGTCGCGAGCAGCCCGGCGCGGGTGGTCGCGGCGACCAGGGTGAAGGGCGGCAGGTCGATGCGCACGCTGCGCGCCGCCGGCCCCTCGCCGATGATCAGATCGAGCTGGAAATCCTCCATCGCCGGATAGAGAACCTCCTCGATCGCCGGCTGGAGACGGTGGATCTCATCGATGAACAACACGTCGCGCGGCTGCAGATTGGTGAGGATCGCGGCGAGATCGCCGGCGCGCTGGATGACCGGGCCGGAGGTGGCGCGAAACCCGACGCCGAGTTCGCGCGCGACGATCTGCGCGAGCGTGGTCTTGCCGAGCCCCGGCGGGCCATGCAGCAGCACGTGGTCCAGCGCCTCGCCACGGGCGCGGGCGGCGGCGATGAAGACGGCGAGATTCTCCCGGCTGGTCTTCTGGCCGACGAAATCGGCGAGACTCCGCGGGCGCAAGCTGGCCTCGGCGGCGTCCTCGGGCGCGCGGCGCGGCGAAAGAAGTGGCGGATCCCCGCTCATCGCCGGCTCACCGCGCCAAAAGCCGGAGGCTCGCGCGGATCAAGGCGTCGAGCCCGGCCGCCGCGCCGAGTTCCTGCTCGGCCCGCGCCACCGCCGCCTGCGCGTCCGGGCGCCGGTAGCCGAGATTGATGAGCGCCGAGAGCGCATCGCCGGCGGCGCCGGCGGCGGCCATGGGCGAGACGGCGCCGCCCGCCTCCGCCGGCATCGCGCCGGCGCGCTCGCGCAACTCGGCCAAAAGACGCGCGGCGAGCTTGGCGCCGACCCCCGGCGCGCGGGTGAGTGCGGCGCGATCGCCGGCGGCGATGGCGGCGATCAGGGCGGACGGCGGCAGCGTCGCGAGAATCGCGAGCGCGACCTTCGCCCCCACCCCCGGCACCGTCGTCAGCAGGCGAAACCAGTCGCGCTCGGCGGCCTCGGCGAAGCCGTAGAGCATCAGCGCGTCCTCGCGGAGATGGGTTTCGATCAGCAGCGTCGTGATCGCCGGCGGCGGGGCGAGCGCGGCCAGCGTCGGCGCCGCGGCATGGACGAGATAGCCGACGCCGCCGACATCGATGACGCAGTGATCGGCGGCGCGCAGCACCACCACCCCGGCGAGCCGCGCGATCATGAGGCTTGCGCCCAGGCGAGGCGGCTCGCGCGATGATGCGCGTGGCAGATCGCGACCGCCAGCGCATCGGCGGCGTCGAGCCGGGTCGGCGCCGCCCCGGGCAGCAGCCGGCGGACCATCATCGCCACCTGCTCCTTGCTCGCCCCGCCGGTGCCGACCACCGCCCGCTTGACCGATTTGGCGCCATATTCGGCGACCGCGATGCCGGCCAGCGCCGGGGCGAGCAGCGCGATCCCGCGGGCATAGCCGAGTTTCAGCGTCGCCTGGCCGTTGCGGTTGACATAGGTCTCCTCGACCGCCGCCTCCTCCGGCCGGTGGGTCGCGATCAAGGCGGCAAGGGCGTCGTGCAGCACCCGGAGCCTCGTTGCCACCGGCGCCTCGGCGCTCGTCGCGATGACGCCGTCGGCGAGATGGATCAGGCGGCTGCCCTCCTGCCCGATCACCCCCCAGCCGGTGAAGCGCAGCCCGGGATCGAGGCCGAGAACACGGATCATCAGGCCGAGAGCTTCCGCATCACCGCCTCGGGGATGTCGAAATTGGCATAGACGTTCTGCACGTCGTCGCTTTCCTCCAAGGCATCGAGCAGTTTCAGCACGCTCGCCGCCTTGTCCTCGTCGAGCGTGACCAGGGTTCCCGGCCGCCACTCGATCCGCGCCGTCTCGGGCGGGCCGAAGCGGGCCTCCAAGGCGTCGCGGACGGCGAAGAAATCCTCGACCCCGGTGGTGATCTCGTGGCCCTCGCCATCGCTCACGGCATTCTCCGCCCCGGCTTCGATCGCCGCCTCCAGCATGGCGTCATCGTCGGCGGCGCTT
>JAKCCP010000020.1 GCA_021841985.1 Pseudomonadota bacterium
CGCCGCCAAAGCCAGCGCCGCTCCCGGCGCGCCGCGGACGGCCCCGCCGTGGTGCCACGCGGCCGGGATTTTCCTGAATTACTGCGTTAGATCAACAAGTTCGCGATTCGAGGTGTCGAACTTCAGCCAGAATCTCGGGGCCTCGGCCTCGGCCTCGGGCGGCTCCGGGCCGAGCCAATCTTGGCGCTCGCGGGTTCCACCAGCGGCGCGCAAAACAGCCTCGGGGCTTGGGGGGGTCATGATGCGCGCTCGCTGGGCACAAGAGCAGACAGCCAATCATGCCCGTGCGGCGGAAGCTCGATTATCGCCTCGCAGCAGGCGTCGCGCCATCGGCCGGCGCACTCGCGAGCGGCGCGCAGTCCCGCCCCTTTGTCGTCGCGATCAGCGAAGATCGTCAGACAGTCAACGCCGCGCAGCACTGGGAATTTCGCAATGCCGGCGGCGCTGGCGCACGACCAAACTGGCGACCAGCCCGCGATTGTGAGCAACGCGAGTCCCGTCTCGATGCCCTCGCAAATTCCGAGGCCGAGAGTGACTTCATCATCCGGCGATAACCGGATGATGCCGGCGGTGCCGGCCATCATCTTCGGGGTGCCCGTCTCGGCTTTTCCGGCACCGTCGGGGCGTAGGAATGTTCGGTGAACGCCGCACGGCTGATTCGTTTCGGGCGTCGTCATTAACGCCACCATCGCGGGCAAACGCTCAGTGCCGCGTGGGCATAACGGGTGAAATCTTAGCGCGGGGCAGCGTTCCGGCAGCGTCACGCCTCGCGACGCAATATAGGTCTCTGCGAGCGTTCCGCGTGCCGGTGTGCTTTCGCGCAAAATGCGCCGTGCAAGGTCGGGCGTCTGGGATTCTTGAGGTTCTGACCTCAAGGTTTCGTGCCGGTCTGATGCGGCCTGCGGGGGGAGAGTGCGCCCGTTCGGCGATATGAAGCCGTGTTGACGCAACCAGTCCATTTGTTCGGCGCGAGAGCGGGCGCCGCCATGTTCGGCTATCAGGTCGAGCGCGCCCCCGCCGGTTCCGGTCTCGTGATCGCGCCACAGTCCCGCCTTCGGTCCGGCGATTTTCACAGACAGGGAGCCGAGACTTCCGAAGCGGAGTTCGGCCCGTGTTGACAACGCCCGGTTCGGTTCGCCGAGCAATTCGCGCGCAACCGGGGCGATCAGGGCCGCGAAGTCGAGGCACTCGCTCATCGTGCCGCGTCCCGCTCGGACGCCCTCGCCCGTTCCTCGGCGAACGACACGGCGCGCCCCCTTTCGACGAACGTGGCGAGAGCTTGTTCTTCGTATCGAACGAAGCGCGGTCCGATGCGGGTAAACGGCGGCCCATCCCCCACCGCGCGCCATCTTTGCAGCGCGCGCACGGAAACCCCCAGCCGGGCGGCAACCTGTTTTTCGTCGAGCAACATGGCAACACCTCGCAATTATCAGCGAGGTGAAGCTACCACCGGCGGCCCGCTGCGTGGTGAAAGTGTCCCCCCATAATCGCAAGAATAGGGGGACGATCTGGAATAATTCAGCGTTTGCCGTCGAAATCGGCGATGGCCTTGGAAATACCAGAGTGTGACGGCGCTTTTTGATCGCCGTAAATTGCTGCGAGCAAGTCACGCATGGTTTTCACGAATGGGCTGGTTTTTCGCGTCGATACAGAAACATCCAAAGCTCGCAGAGGCGGGGCGAGCCAATGCGCTAGCTCGCGTGCGACGTGCGACCAGCCGCGCATTGGCGGGCCGTGCTGCGAGACGGCGGCGATTTCGGGATGGTGTGAATTGCGCGCGCTTTTCAAAACCCCCAGCGCGATCCGCAGCGCGATGGGCCATGGAACCGTCACATTTTCGGCGTCCGGCGCGCTCGCCTTTGGCAAGCGCGCGAGGTCAGTGGCGAGGATGTTGGCGGCGTGTTCGAGGATGCGCCGTTCCCGCCGGTATTTCCGCAAGCCGTCCGTGTGCGCGGCGCCCTTGTCATCACCCCACGGATGGCGCGCGTAATCTGTGAGAAACATGGCCGCGTGCCGCCACGCATCGGCGGCAGGAAGCTCGGCGGCCTCGCCGTAGTGCCGACGTAAAACATGAGCAATGAAGTAGTGCGCCTCCCCCTCAGGAGTCCCCGGCCGGTGCATGGCGCGGACGGCAAGCTTGCTGCTATCATCGGGCTCGCGAGCGGCCATGGGCGGACTCCGTGGCAGGTCGAGGGCCGGGCGGCGCTGGCGGGCGCTTCCCGGCCGTTTCGTTCAGGCGGCGAGGGCGCGCATCACGGCCTCGGGCTCGCGGGCGATGACGCGGAGATAAGCGAGCGCCGGCGCGTCGGGTTTCTTGCGGCCTTGCTCCCAATCGCGGAGGGTGCCGACCGGCACGCGGAAGCGCGCGGCAAACTCTATTTGCGAAAGCCCGAGGCGGTGGCGGATCAGTTTCGCGAGCGCGCTCACGGTTGCCGCTTCATCGAGGATCGGGGGCGCGTCAGGATTGCTCGCCACCTCGGCGGCGATATCGGCATCCGTCTTGGCGTCTTGCGCCTGCCAGTCGGTTTCGCGCATGGCCTTGGCGACCATCTCGGCGGTGACTTTCACGGTTGCCATAGTCTTTGCTCCTGGCGGCTGGCCTTGCGAAGCGAGATGATCCGATAGGCCGCGCCGCGCATTGTGTAGGTGCAGACAAAGAGGCGTCCGGCGATCAGCCCGAAGGCGTTAACGCGCGCCTCGCCATAGTTCCGTCGATCGTCCAACACCTCGCCGATCAGGTTTTCGAGCACCACGGCGCCGAGGGCGAGCGGCAGGCCATGCTTGGCGCGGTTCGCGTCATCCTTCGCATCGTCAAACTCGATCTCCATGCGACTAAATACGGCTAAGCCGCAATGTTAGCAAGATCGTTCACGCCCGCAGCGCCACCACGTTTGCCGGCTCGGCGTTGCCGGCGGCGAGGGCGAGCAGGTGCGCGGCCCAGGCATCGAGGGCGCGGGCGCGCTCGGGCAGCATCTCGGCGCGCTGATAGACGGCGGCGGCACCGCGCAAGGTCGAGGGCTTGTGCGCGAGCAACAGGTCGGCAACCAGCGGGTTGAAGCCGGCGCCGGCCAGCCATGAGACGCCGGTCCGGCGGAAATCGTGATAGCGCCAGCCGGTCACGCCCGAGAGGACATCAAGCCGCGCCTTGGCCTTGCTCAGCCCGCTGATCGGGGTGCGCCCGGTGGTGGTGAACACATAGGCGCTGCCCTCAAACCGGGGCAGGCCGGCGAGGATGGCGCGGACGGGCTCGGCGAGATGCACGACATGCGCGTTGCCCTTTTTCATGCGCGTGCCGGGGATGGTCCAGGTGGTGCCATCGGGGGAAATCTCGGCCCAGCGCATCCCGGCAACCTCGTCGCGGCGTTGCAGGGTGAGCAGCAGCACCTTGGCGAAGGGGCCGAAGGGCCAGCCTTCACGGTCGGCAGCGGCCCATATCGCGGCAAGCTCGGCGTCATCGAGCACGCGGTCGCGGGCGGCGTTGCCGGCTGGCACGGGGAGACCAGCGAAGGGGTTTTCGGCCACCATCCCGCGCTTCACTGCCCAGGCATAGCAGGCGCGGCCATAGGCGAGGGTGCGCCCGGCCATCGCCTCTTTCCCGGCCCGTAGCAGCCCGTCCAGGCGGGCGAGCACCTCGGCGCGTGGCAGGGTGCGGGCAGGATCATCGAGGCGCTCAGCGAAGGCATAGCGCAGCGCGCGGACGGCCTCGCCGGCATAACCGGGGCGGCGGCTCTTGAGATGCAGGTCGGCCCAGGTGTCGATCAGGGTGGCGAGGGTGAGGGCGCGCTCAGCTTTCTCGGCTTCGGCCTTGGCGCGGCGCTCGGCCCGCTCGGCGCGGAGGTCTCTGCCCTCTGCAGCGGCGGCGAGGCGGGCGCGGGCGGCGGTGCGGGCTTGCTCGATGGTGATCGCTCCCCAGCGGCCCAGCGGCTCGCGCAATTTCCGTCCGGTGGCGGGATCGGTGATTTGCACCAGGAAGGCGCGGGCCGTCCGGGTGACGCGGACGCCCAGGCCGGGGCAGGCGTCATCGAAAACCAGGCGGTCTTTCTTGCCCTCGGGCAGGGTCAGGCCGGCGAGCAATCGGTCGGTGAGGCGCGGCATCGTGAGACCCCCTTATTTTCCCGCTTACGTTGCGCCATCGTCATCAACTGCGGACCCGTAGCGGACCCGGAAACTGGCAACTCGCGCGTATCAATGGCGAGATAAATAAGGGGGGCGATGGCATAAAGCAATGGAAAATGTGGATTCTTGGCGTCTCACGGCGTGATCTTGCGGACCTGATGCCCTTATTCGTAATCAGTAGGCCCTCGGTTCAAATCCGAGCGTCGGCACCAATTAAATCAAATGGTTAGATGAGAGTTCGGTAAGAGGGGCAAAAGTGTGGGCACGCAGGTGCCGCACGCTCTGAACGCCAACGATCGAATGGATGACGGGAACGCAAACCTTGGTGCGGGCGCCGGTCAGGCGGGGCGGAGTCGGGCTCTGACGTA
>JAKCCP010000120.1 GCA_021841985.1 Pseudomonadota bacterium
GTGGGACGCCGGCTGAAAAAACCCCGGCCAGGTTGCCCGGGCCGGGGTTGGGGGAGGATGCGCCGTCAGTCGTGCAGGGTTTCGAGATAGGCGATGACGGCGTGGCGGTTCCATTTCCGCTTGAGACCGGCGAAATGCATCGCGACCCCCGGGATCCAGGCCTGCGGATCCCAGAGATAATGCGTGAGTTCGTCGGCGGTCCAAATCTTGCCGAAAGTCTTCATGGCGTCGGAATAGGCGAAGCCGGGTTCGGTTCCCGCCTTGCGCCCGACGACGCCGTAAAGGCTCGGCCCGACCCGATTGACGCCCTTTTTGTCGGAATGGCACTGGGCGCAGATGTGATTGAACACCTCATGCCCGTGGGCGATCATCGCCGGCTTGTTGTTCTCGTCCTCCTCATCGGGGACTTGCGCTTTTGCCATCATGCCGGTGGCGATCATGAGGCTGAAGGCGAAGGCGCCGAGCCCGAGCGTGAGGCCGCGTTTCCAGCCGGCACGCCGGGGGCTTTCATCGGGGGTTTGGGTCAACACGTCACTGCTCCCTCTGTCTGTTTTCTGCCGCATATCATGCTCCCCCCTCAGAATGCCATCCAGAGGTAGAGATAGAGCGTGTTCATGCCGCTGGCATTGTGGCCGAAGCCGTCGAAGTTGTTGGTGCCACCGTTGAATTCGAGATAGTCTGTGTATTGCAGGCCGATCTTGAGGTTCTTCTCGAAATCCCAGACGGTGTCAGCCGATTTGCCGAACGGAACCCAATCCGCCTCCCAGATCAGCGACTGCGTGTTGGGGCTGCCATTGGCGCTGCCGACGACCGAGGCCGGCGAATACAAGGTCTTGTCGGAGGTGCCCCAGGTGCCGTTATAGGCCATCGTGAAGCCGTAGGTATTTTTATAGTAATAATCGCCCATTATGCGGAAATTTTCCACCTCGTTATAGGCTTTGCCGGCGAGCCCGGCATTGCGCATGGCATCGAGCTGCGCCTGCTGCTGCAAGAGGTTGGTATCGATGGCGAAGAGATGGTTGCCGTTGGTGTATTGGTAGTTGGCATCGACGCCGTAATCGAGATAGGTGTTGGTCCCCGGCTCGGCGATGACGTTCGCGGCCATCGGCGCGTAGAACGCGACCCCGCCGAGTTCGAGGAAGTTATTGCCCCATTGCTTCTGATAGGCGACGCGGAGATAGGGCGCCGCGCCCTCGACCTCGCCGAGCGACGGAACCGAACCTTCACCCAAGGCCGAGAACCAGGTCGGGCTCAGCGATTTATAGGCACCGCCCTCGATGTACCAGGTCTGGTTGATCCACCAATAATTGGTCAGGCCAATCGTATTGGCCCCACCCAGGGCCTGGATCGCGAGCGGCGCGATGGTCGGCCCGGGCGTGACCGCCGAACTCGCGTAAGGATAGGCGTAGTGATAGAGGGTGTTGTAGGGATCCTGCACCGTCGGCCCGTCGTTCATATCGAGGCCGATGCGGACATCCTGGCTTGAGATCGAGAATTCATGCGTGAGACGAAGGTCGCTGTCGTCGAGCGCGACCGAGCTGCCGTCACTGGCGGCGGTGACCTGGATCATGCCGCCGGCGTAATCCGACAGCCGCCCGGCGAGGAACAACGAGATCTGATCGAGATTGAAATTGTTGTTGGCCCGGTAATTATTGGCCGGTGAGCCACCTTCCACGGCGTTCGCCGTATTGTTGAATGACGCGAAAGCCATCGCCGAAAGCGGGATATAGGGATAGGGCGTATCGCCGGCGGTCAGCGTGTAGCCGCCCATTTTGAAGGCGATGCCGAACGGGGTGAGTTGTGGGCCGAACGCGCCGATATGGCACGACGCGCAGGGCTGATCGGTCTGGCGGGCAAAGGCCGGCACCGCCTCGGCCCGATCGACCGAAAACAGCACCCCGAGCGCCGCCACCAACCCCCAGAGCCATTTCCCTGGAGAATGGCGGGAAAACGAACCTCTCATCTCAAACTCCTCCTTCACGGAACAACGCGCATGCGAAGATAACGCGATAGTGAGAATCGGGACTATTTTAAGTGGGTTCTTTGATCTCGATCAATTTTGCACCGCGGCAAGAAAAAACCGCGCCGCTGTTGCCCCGCGGTCACGGCTGGCCGCCGGCGCTTCAGAGCGCGCCGGGCCGGGCGGCGCCGGCTTCGTACCAGGGGCGCGTGCGGCGGACGAGGTAAACGACCGAGAGCATCACCGGCACCTCCACCAACACCCCGACCACCGTCGCCAGCGCCGCCCCCGACTGAAAGCCGAACAACGCGATCGCCGCCGCGACCGCGAGTTCGAAGAAATTCGACGCCCCGATCAGCGCCGAAGGGCCGGCGACGCACCATTCGCTGCCGATCGCGCGGTTGACGGTATAGGCGAGCCCGGCATTGAAATAGACCTGCACGATGATCGGCACCGCGAGCAGGAGAATCACCGCCGGCTGGGCGACGATCGCCTCGCCCTGCAAGCCGAACAGCAATACCAGGGTCGCGAGCAGGGCGATGATCGAAACCGGGCCGAGCCGGGCGAGGGTGCGCGCGAGCGCGTGCGCGCCGCCGGCGGCGAGACGCGCCCGGCGCCAGAGCTGCGCCGCGATCACCGGGATCACGATATAAAGCAGCACCGAAAGCAGCAGCGTGTTCCACGGCACGGTGATCGAGGAGAGGCCGAGCAGCAGCCCGACGATCGGCGCGAACGCCACCACCATGATGGTGTCGTTGAGCGCGATCTGGCTCAAGGTGAAATGCGGCTCGCCATCGAGCAGGTTGGACCACACGAACACCATCGCCGTGCAGGGCGCGGCGGCGAGCAGGATCAGCCCGGCGATATAGCTCTCGATCTGCGCCGCCGGCAGAAAGGGGCGAAAGAGATGGCCGATGAAGAGCCAGCCCAGCGCCGCCATCGAGAACGGCTTGACCAGCCAGTTCACCCCGACCGTCGTCACCATGCCGCGCCAGTGCCGCCCGATCTCGCGAAGCGCGGCGGGGTCGATTTTCAGCAGCATCGGCACGATCATCAGCCAGATCAGCACGGCCACCGGCAGATTGACCTCGGCGACGGTCATCGCGCCCAGCGCATGAAACACCCCCGGCGCAACCTGGCCGAGGACGATCCCGGCGAGGATGCAAAGCGCGACCCACAGGGTGAGAAAGCGCTCGAAACCCCCCAGACGGGCGGTTGCCTTCACCGGGGCGGGCGAAGTGGCGAGGGGGGTCGTGCTCATGGTTCTGATTCGCGCCTTTCCGGGCCGTCCGTGGTCTCGCCGATGGCTTCCACCTCGTGTTTGAGGGCTTGGGTGTCGAGAGACGCCAAGGGCAGGGCAAGAAAAAGCTTGATCCGCCGCTCCAGCATGCCGAACGCCGCGCGGAAGGCGAGCATCTGAGCGCCCGTGCCATCGTTCGCAACGACGGCGGGATCGGGAATGCCCCAATAGCCGGTGATCGGCATCCCCGGCCAGATCGGGCAGACTTCCCCGGCTGCCTGGTCGCAGACGGTGAAAACGAAATCCATCGCCGGCGCGCCGGGGGCGGCGAATTCATCCCAGGATTTCGAGCGCAGCCCGGCGATCGGCAATCCCTGCTCCGCCAGCAGCCGCAACGCCGCCGGATGGACTTCTCCCTTGGGATGGCTCCCGGCGCTGAAAGCGTTGAATCGCCCTTTACCGAGGTCGCGCAGCAGCGCTTCGGCGAGGATGCTCCGCGCCGAGTTGCCGGTGCAGAGAAACAGCGCGTTGTAGGGCTTGCGCGCTTCGCCGGCGCTCATCCGCAGCACCGCCGGGCCAGATGCGCGCTCGCCGTTTGCGCCATCGCTTCGTCCGTGCCCGGCTTGCGGGCCTCGATGATAGCGGCGGCGACGCAGTTTTCGATGCCGCGCCCCGGCGCCCAGTCGGCGATCATGGCGCGGCTACCCGACTTGACCGTGATCGCGATGTCGGTGAATCCGGCGGCGCAAAGCAGCGCCTCGACCTGCTCGGCGGGAACAGCACCGCTCACGCAGCCGCAAAGCAGGGCCGGATCGGACCGCAGATCCTCGGACAATGGCGCGGTATTCACCACGTCGGAGATCGCGACCCGCCCGCCCGGCTTCAGCACCCGGAACGCCTCGCGGAACACCTGCGCCTTGTCGGGCACCAGATTGACCACGCAATTGGAGATGATGACGTCCGCAACCTGATCGGCGATCGGCAGATGCTCGATCTCGCCGAGGCGAAACTCGACATTGGTCGCGCCGACCCTGGCGGCGTTGGCGCGTGCTTTCGCCAGCATCTCATGCGTCATATCGACGCCGATCACCCGGCCGCCCGGGCCAACCCGCGGCGCGGCGAGAAGGCAGTCAAACCCCGCCCCGGAGCCAAGATCGACAACGACGTCACCCGGTTCGAGCGCGGCGATCGCCTGCGGGTTGCCGCAACCGAGGCCGAGATTGGCGCCTTCGGGCACGGCCGCGAGTTCATCCGCCGAATAGCCCATCTCG
>JAKCCP010000258.1 GCA_021841985.1 Pseudomonadota bacterium
CACACAAAACCGTGTCATTAACTAAATTTTGACATAGTTCACGGAAACGTGATCTCCGCCGCCTCACTCCCCGGCGCTGTCCAGCCACAAATACCCGGCCACCGTCTCGCCCGCAAAAAACACCAGAAGCGTCCCATGGCGGGCGTGGAGCCGCCCATCCCCGGCCCGGCGCGCGCGGGCGAACTGGTAGGTCCAGGCTTGGTGCGGCTGGTCCTGAAACGGCAGCATGACGCGCCCTCGCCCGGCCGGCGCGCCGAGCAGGTGTTCGACCTCGTCCCGGGTGGTTTGCCCGGGATGGAGTGCCGCCACCCGCGCCGGGTCGATCACCGCGCCGATCTCGACCCGCCGCGGCGCGCAACCCCCGAGCAGCGTCACGCCGAGCGACACCAGACCGAGCAACGCCAGGTTGAGCGAGAGGGAGATGACGAGCGGCCGCCCCCCGCTCATGGCGCGCGCCCGATCAGAACGCCGCCGCGATACCACCAATACCCGGCGAACCGGCCGCTCTCCTGGTCGATGAAGACGAGCAGGGTTTTCCGCGCGATCGCCCCGTGATCGGTGGTTCTTTCCTCAAAAACCCAGATTTCGCGCATCGGCTGCCCGGCCTCGGCGAAGACCCCGTGCCCCGCCGGCTGGCCGAGCGCGGCTTCGATCTCGGCCCGCGTCGAGACGCCTTGGCGGAGGCCGTCGAGCGCCGCGATCGGCGGCGGCCGGCCTTCATGCGTCGCCCCGGCGCAGCCCCCGAGCCCTCCCCCGAGCAGCGCCGCGAGCGCCAGCGCGCTGAGCGCGCGCCACCTGCCGGGGCGGCGTGCGCGCTCAGTGCCCTTGCGCCGGCGCGCTGACATCGCTCCAGAGATAGCCATCGAACGCCTTGCCCTTGAAGAAAATGAACAGGATCTGTTGGCGATAATTGGTATGCACGCCATCGGGGCGAAGCTCGGTGCCGCTCGCCCGGTCATCCTCGTAATACCAGACCGCGCGCGGCGCCGCCTCGTTCCAGAACCGCGCCGCCCCCTCGCCATTCGGCGCGCCGAGGAGGTGTTCGACATCGTCCTTGGTGGAGACGCCGCGCACGAGCTTTCGCGTCGCGGCCTCGGCCTCGTGAAACGCGCCGGTGCCCATGGTCGGCGCCGGGACGCAGCCGGGAAGGGCGAGCACCAGGGCGAGCAGCGGGAGGGCGAGCAGCGGGAGGGCGAGCAGGCCGAGCACGAGCGCGCCGCCACGGAGGCCGCGTTTCATGGCCCGCCCCGCGCCGCCCAGGCCCGCATCTTGCGCACCGCTTCCGAGACGGCGGCATCGAGGATGTAGCGATCGGCGCCGATGGTGACGGGCGCGAGGGTGCCGCCGAGCGAAACCGTGGCGTTGCCGGCGACGATGAGAACGGCGTCGCCGCTTTGCCGGTCGCGGATCATCGCCGCGACCTGCGCCGCCGCATCCCCCCAGCCCGGGAAGAGCAGCCTTTTCGCCGCATTGCCGGGGAGGAAGGTTTCGACATCGCAGGAGAGCGTGTAACGCGCGTCGGGGTCGAGCCGGAAGCGGCCGCTCGCCGCCAGATCAGCCCGGAACGCCGCCGTCGCCTCCGCCCCGAGATCACGCCCGGCGGTCTCCGTGCGATCGACACAAGGCTGGAGCCTGAGCGCCATCCCCACCCCCCCCGGCCCCGCCTCCTCCACCACCCCCCGGCTGACGCAGCCGGCGAGGAGGAGGGCGAGCAGGGCGGGGCGGGCGGGCCGGGTCATGGGCGTTATCGGTTCATCCCGCCGAGACTCACGGCGAGCCCGTCAATGAGATCGGCGGTTTTCGGCACCTGGGATTTCCTGAGCGAGGCCACGTAATCCGCGAGAGAGAGCGGCGGGTTCCGATAACGCAGCCTATCCTCCTCAACCGCCCGGACAAAAGCGTCTGCATCCAAACCATGCACATCGAGCAGGAATTCGTCCGGGTGAACGGCGTGGATGCCAAAGTTCGCGATGCTGGCGGCAGGAAAATCCGCGAGGTTGAAGGTCACGATGCAGTTTGCCCGGCAAACGATCGCCGCTGCCAGAACATGCCGATCCTTCGGGTCCGGCAGAGCGAGGGCGGGAATCAGAGGCTCGAAGCCGGTCACGAGGCAGTCCGGCACGGCGGCGTCCATCAGGGCGCGGGTCTGGTCGATCTTCGCCGGGTCGAGATCGGGGCGGTTGGATTTCAAATGACCCACCCATTCATCCTGCACCGAGGCGCTCCAGCGGGCGCGAAATTGCTTGGTTTGCGCGAGGGTGAGCAGAAGGCTGCGAAGCCGCGCGCCATAGAAAGCGTTGGCATCAAAAAACGCAGTGAAGATGGAAATCATGTCAATCTCCGAAAATGCGACTGCTCAAACCGATATATTAAAATTTCCCCAATCGAGCGATTCCTAATTATTAGATAATATTTACTAATGATTATTCGAGGCCAAGCTTTTGAGAAATCCGCGCCATGTCATCGAGCGCCGCCTGTTGTTTCGCCATGGCGGTTTTTTCATAGGCCACGAGATCGCCGAATTTGATTCGCCGATGCCGCCCGACGCGGCGCGCCGGCAATTTTCCGCGCTCGATCAGGTCGACCACGAACGGCCGCGAGACATTGAGGAAATCCGCCGCCTGCTGCGTTGTCAACTCGGCGGCAAAGGGGAGGAGGGAGAATGGCTGGCCCGATGCCATGGCCTTCATGATGGCGAGAACCAGCCCGACCGCCCGCGCCGGCAGCGGCACGGCGATCGCCGGCCGCTCGCGCACCACCAGTTCAATGTCCGCTCCCGCCGCTTTCTCCAGGCAATCGGCGGCTTTGCGCGCAATCTCCGCCTCTTTCTCGTCGGCGATGATCGGCTCGACCTGATCAAGCAGCGCCAGCATCGGAACCTCCTGCGTGCAAACGCAATATACGGAATATTCGAATTAAACGAAATATACAAAACGCTAAAAACGCATGGCGATATGCGTTTCCATCCGGGCAAGCGCCCAAACCCGCGCTCCAGGCGTCGATCGGGCGTTCGTTCGGCGTGAGCATGTGCAGCGTGAGCCGGGCATGGCGGGAACAGGGGCACGAGAAAAAATACCGAAGAGAAATCCCCCTACCTGGTTTCCCAGATAGGGGTAATCCTTCGGTGGCTATAAAAACCACCTTGCCGTGGTTTCCCCATCGATTTCCCGCGAAATTCATTGCATCCGCGCCGGTTGGTGTCAACCTCATGTTTTCGTGCCCAAACTCATCGAGGTTGGATCATGCGCGTTTTTGGGATCGACGCGGGAATCGCGTCCGTCGGCTGGGCCGTCCTGGACATTGCGGAGGAAGATGGGGCTGATGAGGGCGGAAATGTCGTTGCCTGTGGCACGCGGATGTTCGACGCGCCGGAGACCGACAAGGAGCGCAAGCCGACCAACAGCATAAGGCGCGAGAAACGCGGCATGCGCCGGGTGATGCGCCGCCGCCGCCAGCGGATGAACGCGGTACGCCGGCTACTCATGGAAAGCGGGCTGCTCGATACGTCGGCCACCGATGCCCTCGCCCTCGGCCTCGACCCGTGGCAACTCCGCGCCGCGGCGCTCGATCGCCGGCTGGACGCGCCTGAGATGGCGGCGGTTCTCGGCCATATCGCGCGCCACCGCGGCTTTCGCTCGAACGCCAAATCCGATCGTGGCGCGAATGCCGCCGATGACACCTCGACAATGCTCAAGGCGATCGAGGCGACGCGCGAGCGCCTCGGCCAGTGGCGGAGTGTGGGCGAGATGTTCGCTTGCGACGCGGCGTTCGCGGACCGGAAGCGCAATCGCGGCGGCGGCTTCGCGCGCTCCATTTTGCGCGACGATCAGGAGGCGGAGGTCAAGCAAATCTTCGCCGCCCAACGCCGGCTCGGCAACGACGCGGCCGGCGAAGCGCTGGAAGAATCCTTCATCGCGCGCGCCTTTTCCCAGCGCCCGCTCCAGGATTCCGACCATCTCGTCGGGTGCTGCCCCCTCATCCCGGCCGAGCGCCGGGCGGCCCGGCGTTCGCACGCCTTCGAGCTTTTCCGCCTCTATGCGCGGCTCAATGCGATCCGCCTCATCGATCGCGACGGCGAGCGGAAGCTCTCGGCGGCGGACATCGCCAAAGTCGCGGCGGATTTCGGCCACCAGAAGAAACTGACCTGGGCATGGCTCCGCAAACCTCTCGGCCTCGATGCGTCAGTCCGCTTCGCCGAGGTTTCGCCCGAGGACGAGAAGAACGATTTCGTGGCGCGCGCCGGCAATGCCGCCGAGGGGAGTTACGCGATCCGCAAGAAAGTGGGGGAGGCGGGATGGCGCTCCCTGCTCGGTCAGCCGGAAGCGCTCGATGCGTTGGCCGCGATCCTCACCTTCCGCGCCGATCTCGGCTCCCTCCGCGCCGGCATCCGGGCTCTGCCGATCGACCCCGCCATCGCCGAGGCGCTGGTCGAAGGCGCC
>JAKCCP010000218.1 GCA_021841985.1 Pseudomonadota bacterium
GCGGCGTCATTCGCCACCACGGCGCGGCGGTCGCCCTCAAGACCCCCGATGCCGCGCATCGCCTCGGCTGCTGGACGGTGTTTCAGGAACTGACGCTGCTTTCGGCGATGAGTGTCGCCGAAAACCTGCTGCTGCGGCGCGAGCCCAGGGGCGCGTTCGGCCTCACGAGCGAGCGCCGCCTGCGGCAGACGGCGGAGGCGGTGTTCGCGCGCTTTGGCATCCACGATATCGATCCCGGCGCGCTGGTCGAGGATCTGCCGCTCGCCGACCGCCAGGTGATCGAGATCGTCCGCGCGCTGTCGCATGATCCCGACATCCTGCTGCTCGACGAGCCGACCTCGGCGCTGATGGAACGCGAGACGGCGTGGCTGTTCGGCGAGGTGCGCCGGCTGCGCGACGCCGGGCGGACGGTGGTGTTCACCTCCCATCGCTGGCACGAGATCGCCGCCATCGCCGACCGCATCACGGTGTTTCGTGGCGGGCGCGATGTCGGCAGTTTCACGACCCTCGGCGAGGACGAGGCGGTGACGCTGATGACCGGCCAGCGCGTCGAGACACTCTATCCGCCGCGCCCGGCCGCGCCCGCGTCGGAGGCGGCGCTCACGGTTGCCGATCTCGCCGGCGGGCGGCTCGCCTCTGCTTCCTTCAGCCTCCATCGTGGCGAAATTCTCGGCGTCGGCGGGCTCGCCGGGCACGGGCATCGGGAGCTGTTCCTGATGCTGTTCGGCGCGATGCCGCGCAAGGCGGGGCGGATCCTCCGCGCCGGCCACGAGATCCGCCCGCGCTCGCCGCGCCAGGCGATACGGGCCGGGATCGCGCTGGTGCCCGAGGACCGCAAGACCGAGGGACTTTTGCTGCCGCTCTCGGTGCGCGATAACCTGACGCTCGCGGTGCTCGGGCGGGAAAGCCGCCTCGGCGTCTTGCGCCGGCGGCGGCTTCGGTCGGTGGCCGCGGCGATGACCACGCGGCTCAAGGTACGCATGCCGGATATCACGAGCCCGGTCGCAGCACTCTCCGGCGGCAATCAGCAGAAAATCCTGCTCGGGCGCTGGCTGCTCGCCGATTGCGCCGTCCTGCTGTTCTACGACGTGACACGCGGGGTCGATGTCGCGACCAAGCACGAAATCTATGAACTGATGACGGCGCTGGCGCGGGATGGCCGCGCCATTCTCTATTATTCCTCGGATGCCGAGGAACTCGCCCATCTCGCCCATCGCGTCCTGGTGCTGCGCGAAGGGCGGATCGCCGCCGAACTCCCCGCAAGCGGCCTGAACGCCGAGCACATCGTCGCCGCCGCGATGCGCGACCAGGCCGCCGCGTGATGGCGCCGCCGCGCCGCCCGCCGCTGGCCCACGCGCTCGCCCGCCATCTCGGGCTGGTGCTGGTCTCGGTGCTGCTCGCCGTCTCGGTGATCGGCTATTGCGCGCTCTATCTCGCGACCCAAGCGCGGCTGCCCGGCATGTTCGAACTCACCTCCAGCCTCAACAACACCATGCCGCTGGCGCTCGCCGCCTTGGCCCAGACCATGGTCGTCCTGACCCGCGGGCTCGATCTCTCGATCGGCGGGATCATCGATCTCAGCAACGCGCTGGCCGCGCTCTATCTCGGGACCACGGCGGCGTCGATGGCGCTGGCCTCGGCGCTGATCCTGCTCGCCGGCGCCGTGCTCGGCCTCGTCAACGGCGCCCTCGTCGCCTATGGCCGCTTGCAGCCGATTTTGGTGACACTGGCGACGCTGGCGATTTTTCAGGGGCTCGCGATCCGTGTCCTGCCGCAGCCGGGCGGCGCCGTGCCGGAAGCCTACACCGCGCTCCTGGTCAATACCGGCGCGCCCTATGCGCTGGTCTATGTGCTGGCCCTGATGCTGTTCTGGACGGTGTTGCGCCGCAGCCAGGTTGGCATCGCCCTCCTCGCCATCGGCGATGACGAGGCGGCGGCGGCGGCGAACGGCATCGATCCGGTTGCGACGAAGCTCGTCGCCTATACGCTGAGCGGCCTGATCGCCGCCGCCGCCGGGCTGTTTCTCGCCGCCCAAGCGACCGCCGGCGACGCCACCACCGGCAATGGCTACACCCTGACCTCGATCGTCGCGGTGGTGCTCGGCGGCGTCAGCCTGTTCGGCGGGCGGGGCAGCGGGATCGGCGCCATTCTCGGCGCCTTCGTCACCACGATGATCGTCAATATCCTGTTTTTCGCGCATATCGATCCGCTTTATCAATCCTTCTACGAGGGCGCGTTCCTGGTGATCGCGGTGGTGCTCGCCGAGGGGCTCGGACGGCTGGTGCGAAGGCGGCGGGCGCGGGCATGAGCGGCGGCGGCAAAAGGCGGCGGGTACTGCCCGGGCTCTCGCCGACCGGGCGGCGGGTGCTCTATGCCTATGCCGCGACGGTGCTGCTGTTTCTGCTCGGCGGGCTGGTGCGGCCGGGATTTATCCAGGCGACGAACGTGCTCACCATCCTCACCGTCGCGATGTTCGTCGGCCTCGTCGCCGCCGGCCAGAGCTTCGTGATCCTGATCGGCGGCATCGATCTTTCGGTGCCCTGGGTCTTGAACGCGGCGGCGATCCTATTGACGACGAGTTCGGGCGGCGAAAACGCGCGCGCCGCCGCGGCGCTGGCGCTGACGCTCGGGATGGGGGCGCTGGTCGGCGTTGCGAACGGGATCGGCGTTGCCGTGCTCGGCGTGCCGGCGGTGGTGATGACGCTGGCCATGAACGGCATCATGGAGGGGCTGACGCTCGGCCTCAGCGGCGGCATGACCTGTAGCGCCTGCGCCTCTTACGCGCCGCCCCTGGTGCAGGGGCTCGCGCATGGCAGCCTGCTCGGCGTGCCGGCGCCGCTCTGGCTGTGGCTCGCGGTCATCGGGCTGGTCTCGTTCCTGCTCCAGGCCACCGTGTTCGGCCGCGCGACCTATGCCATCGGCACCAATCTCCGCGCCAGCGAACTCGCCGGGCTCCGCGTCCGCGCGACGGTCATCGCGCTTTATGGCCTTTCCGGCGTCACCGCAGCACTCGCCGGGATCATGCTGGTCGGCTTCGGAGGCCAAGCCTCGCTCGGCATGGGCGAACCCTACCTCTTCCAGTCGATCGCCGCGGTGGTGATCGGCGGCGCCTCCATTCTCGGCGGACGCGGGCATTATCTCGGCGCGGTGGCCGGCGCGATCTGCCTGGTCACCCTGATCAGCGTGCTGCTGGCGATGAACATGGCCGAATATGGCCGGAGCATCATCTACGGCGTGATCATCCTCGTCCTCCTGCTGCTCTATGGCCGCGAGGCGCGCGAGAGCTGACGGCGGCGTTATCCCCATTTGACGAATTTTCAGGAACGACACGATGCAGCTCGGTTTCTTCACCATGCCCGTCCACCCGCTGGACAAGGATTGGCGGCAAGCGCTGGCCGAGGATCGCGCGGCGTTCCTGCTCGCCGACGAACTCGGGTTCCGGGAGGCCTATGTCGGCGAGCACGCGAGCGATCAGGCCGAAAACATCACCTCCTCGCCGCTGTTCCTCGCCTCCCTCGCCGGCGCGACCCGGCGGATCCGCCTCGGCACCGGGACGGTCAATCTCCCCAACCGCCATCCGGCTTCGGTGGCGGCCGAGATCGCGATGCTCGACCATCTGCTCGACGGGCGGCTCAATTTCGGCATCAGTCCCGGCGGTCTGCCCTCCGACTGGGAGGTGTTCGGCACCTTGGCGGCCGACCGCAACGCCATGTTCCTGGAGGCGATCAACCATGTGCTCGCGATCTGGGAGGGAGAGCCGCCCTATGACATCGCCGGGAAATACTGGACGATCTCGACCGCGCGCACGCTGATCGCCGAGATCGGCCAGGGCGTCTTGCCCCGGCCGCTGCAACGCCCGCATCCGCCGATCATCGTCACCGCGGTCGCGCCGCATTCAAAGGGCGTGACCGAGGCGGCGGCGCGGGGGTGGGACATGATTTCGGCCAATTTCCTGCTGCCGTGCTGGGTTGCGACACACTGGCCGCGCTTTGCCGAGGGCCGCGCGCGCATCGGCCGCGCCGCCGATCCGGCGGGCTGGCGCGTCGCCAAAAGCGTTTTCGTCGCCGACGACGCCGCCACCGCCCGCGCCTATGCGACCGAGGCCGCCAGCCCCTATCGCTTCTATTACGCCCAGATGCTGACCAAGATGCGCCGCGCGGGACGGCTCAATCTGTTCAAGCCGGACCCGGCGATGGCGGATGACGCGGTGACCCTCGATGACGTCTGCCGGCAGCTCGTGATCCATGGCACGCCGGACCGGGTCGCCGACGAAATTCTTGCCTTTCGCGAGGAAACCGGCGATTTCGGCACCCTGCTCTACGCCGGGCATGACTGGCGGGATCCGGCGCTGGCGCGGCGCTCGATGGTGCTGATGGCGGAAAAAGTGCTGCCAAGGGTCAACGCCGCCCTCGCCCCGGCGGCAAAG
>JAKCCP010000169.1 GCA_021841985.1 Pseudomonadota bacterium
CAATCTCCGCGCCATGTTCGACAACCAGAACGAGGCGCTGTTCGCCAACCAGTTCGTCAACGCCCATCTCCTCGTCACCACGCGGCAGCACGCGACCATCGTGCCGCATGCCGCGGTCCTCACCGGAATGCCGGGGGATTATGTCTATGTCATCAACCCGGACGATACGGTCAGCGTCCGCAGCGTCACCATCGGCCCCGCGAACAAGGACGAAACCGTGATCACCTCGGGCCTGAAACCGGGCGAGCATGTCGTCGTCGATGGCGCCGATCGTCTGCGTGACGGCAGCAAGGTGAAAATCATCGCCCCGCCGCCGGCTTCCCGGGCGCCTTGACCGTCCAAGGCATAATCCGGTGAATCCCTCGCGCCTTTTCATCCTGCGTCCGGTCGCGACGACGCTCCTGATGATCGCGATCATGCTCGCCGGTCTCGTCGCCTTCGGCTTCCTGCCGGTTTCGGCGCTGCCCGAGGTCGATTACCCGACCATTCAGGTGCAGACCTTCTATCCCGGCGCCAGCCCCGAGGTGATGACCACCTCGGTCACCGCGCCGCTCGAGGAGCAGCTCGGCCAGATGCCGGGCCTCAATCAGATGCTCTCGGTCAACTCCGCCGGCGCGTCGATGATCACCTTGCAGTTCAATCTTTCGCTCGGCCTCGATATCGCCGAGGAAGAAGTGCAGGCGGCGATCAATGCCGCGAACAATCTTCTGCCCGCCGATCTGCCGGCGCCGCCGATCTACGCCAAGGTCAACCCCGCCGACGCACCCATCCTCACCCTCGCGCTCACCTCGAAAACGCTGCCTTTGATTAAACTCGAGGATCTCGCCGAAACCAGGCTCGCGCAGAAGCTTTCCGAATTGTCCGGCGTCGGCCTGGTCACCATCAGCGGCGGCCAGCGCCCGGCGGTGCGGGTGCGGATCAACCCGGTGGCGATGGCCGGCTTCGGCCTCAATATCGATGATCTCCGCACCACCATCACCAACATCAACATCAATCTCGCCAAGGGCGGCTTTGACGGCCCGGCCCGCGCCAGCACCATCAATGCCAACGACCAACTGACCACCGCCGCGGCGTATCGCGACGCCGTGGTCGCCTACCGCGCCGGCGCGCCGGTCTATCTCTCCGACATCGCCACCGTCATCGATGGCGCCGAAAACGACAAGCTCGCCGCCTGGATGAACCGCGAGCCGGCGATCGTGCTCAATATCCAGCGCCAGCCCGGCGCCAATGTCATCGCCACCGTCAATCGCGTGCAAGCGCTGTTGCCCGATCTCAAGGCGACCCTGCCGGCGTCGGTCGATATCGCCGTTCTCGCCGACCGCACCACCAGCATCCGCGCCTCGGTCCGCGATGTCGAGGTGGAACTCGCGCTCGCCGTCGCGCTCGTCGTCTTGGTGATCTACCTCTTTCTCCAGAGCGTGCCGGCGACGGTGATCCCGAGCCTCGCCGTGCCGCTCTCGCTCGTCGGCACGTTCGGCTTCATGTATCTCGCCGGATTCAGTCTCGATAATCTCTCGCTGATGTCGCTCACCATCGCGACCGGCTTCGTCGTCGACGATGCCATCGTGATGATCGAAAACATCTCGCGCTTCATCGAAGCGGGCGAGACGCCGCTCGCGGCGGCGCTCAAGGGGTCGCAGCAGATCGGCTTCACCATCGTCTCGCTCACCGTCTCGCTGATCGCGGTTCTGATCCCGCTTTTGTTCATGGGCGATGTCGTCGGGCGCTTGTTCCACGAATTCGCGATCACGCTCGCGGTCACGATCATCATCTCGGCCTTCGTCTCCCTCACGCTGGTGCCGATGCTGTGCAATCGGCTGCTTCGCATGCGCCCGCGAAAGCGCGACGACGGGGGTGGATTTTTCGCCTCGTTGCAGAGATTTTATGATCGCCTTCTCGGTATCGTCCTTCGCCATCAGACGCTGACATTGCTGGTCGCGCTGGCCACCCTGGCGCTGACCACGGCGCTCTATATCGCGATCCCGAAAGGGTTCTTCCCCCTCCAGGACACCGGGTTGATCCAGGGTATTTCCGAGGCGCCGGGGAGTATTTCGTTCGCCGCAATGGCCACGCATCAACAGGCGCTGGCCGAGGAGATCCTGAAAGACCGCGATGTCCTCGGTCTCGCCTCGTTCATCGGCGTCGACGGCACGAACACGACGCTCAACCGTGGCCGCTTCCTGATCACGCTGCGCCCCCCCGATCAGCGGCAACTGGGCGTCCGGGACATCATCCGCCGCCTCCAGCGCGAGACGGCGAACGTCACCGGCATCACGCTTTACATGCAGCCGGCGCAGGATCTGACCATCGATAGCGCGATCAGCGCGACACAGTATCAGTTCGTGCTCGAAAATCCCGACCCCGCGTTGCTCTCGCTCTGGGTGCCGCGGCTGGTGGATCGGCTCCGGCAATCCCCCAACCTTGCCGATGTGGTCAGCGATATGCAAAACGGTGGTCGCGCCGTGCAGGTGGAGATCGATCGCGCCACCGCCGCCCGCTTCGGCGTCACCCCGGCCACCATCGATAACGCGCTTTACGATGCGTTCGGCCAGCGTATCGTCTCCACCATCTTCACCCAATCGAACCAGTACCGGGTGATCATGGAGGTCGATCCTCATGCTCAGCAATCGCTGACCGATCTCGACAAGATCTATCTCCCCTCCGCGACCGCGACCACCGGCGAGGTGCCGCTCTCGGCCATCGCGACGATCAGCGAGCGCGCCGCCCCTTTGCAGATCGATCATCTCAGCCAGTTCCCGGCAAGCTTCATTTCCTTCAATCTCGCCGAAGGCGCCTCGCTCGGTGCTGCGGTCGGCGAGATCAAGGACGCGGTCGGGGAAATCGGCCTGCCGGCGAGTTTCATGCTCCGCTTCCAAGGCGCGACCCTCGCGTTCAACGCAGCCCTCGGCAATGATCTGCTGCTGCTCCTCGCCGCCGTCGTCACGATGTATATCGTGCTCGGCGTGCTCTATGAGAGCTTCATCCATCCGGTGACGATTCTCTCGACCCTGCCCTCGGCCGGGATCGGGGCTTTGCTCGCGCTGATGATCGCCGGCAAGGATCTCGATGTCATCGGGATCATCGGGATCGTGCTCCTGATCGGCATCGTCAAGAAGAACGCCATCATGATGGTCGATTTCGCGTTGCAGGCCGAACGCGAGGGCGGGCTTTCGCCGCTGCTTGCGATCCGCCAGGCGGCGCTGCTCCGGCTGCGTCCGATCCTGATGACCACGATGGCGGCCATTCTCGGCGCGCTGCCCTTGATGTTCGCGCACGGCACCGGCGCGGAACTGCGCCGCCCGCTCGGTCTCGCCATCGTCGGCGGCCTGATCGTGAGCCAGGTTTTGACGCTGTTCACGACGCCGGTGATCTATCTCTTCTTCGATCGTCTGATCCGCCCGCGCCATACCCGCGATCAGGCAAACCCAGAGCCTGCAAAGTGATTTTTTCGGCGATCTTCATCCGCCGTCCGGTTGCGACGACGCTGCTCACCCTCGCGATCGTGCTCGCCGGCATTCTCGGCTACGTCAAGCTGCCGGTGGCGCCGCTGCCGGAAGTCGATTTCCCGGTGATCCTGGTGCAAGCGACGCTGCCCGGCGCCAGCCCGCAAACCGTTGCCAGCAACGTCGCAGCACCACTCGAGAAGCATCTCGGCCAGATCGCCGATATCGACGAAATGACCTCTCAGAGCTTCACCGGCACCAGCCGGATCGTGCTGCAATTCGGCCTCGACCGGAACATCGATGGCGCCGCGCGCGATGTCGAGGCGGGGCTCAATGCCGCGCACGCCGATCTGCCGACCCAGCTTCGTCTCAATCCCGTCTACCACAAGATCAATCCTGCCGACGCACCTATTCTGGTCATCGCGCTGACCTCGAAAACCCGCAAGCCGGGGCAGATTTTCGATGCCGCGGCGAATATCGTCCAGCAGCGGCTGTCCGAACTGACCGGCATCGGCGAGGTCGATGTCGCCGGCGCGGCGCTGCCTTCGGTGCGCGTCGAACTCGACCCCGACCCGCTCGCCGCCTACGGGATCGGGCTCGAGGATATTCGCGCGGCACTCGCGTCCGCGAATGCCGACAGCCCCAAGGGCGCGATCGAGATCGGCCCGAAACGCTATCAGGTTTATACCAACGATCAGGCGCTGCGCGCCGCCGATTACCGCCCGCTGGTCATCGCCTATCGCAACAACGCGCCGGTATTTCTCACCGATGTCGGGGAAGTCGACGATTCGGTCGAGGATTTACGCAACGCGGCACTCGCCAATGGCCAGCCGGCGGTGCTGGTCATCGTCTATCGCCAGCCCGGCGCCAATATCATCGAGGCGGTCGATTCGGTGCGGGGCGCCCTTCCCGAATTACAGGCGGCCTTGCCCTCCGATATCGATGTCACGTTGATCGCCGACCGC
>JAKCCP010000128.1 GCA_021841985.1 Pseudomonadota bacterium
GGAAAGCACAGGGGGGGGGAGCACAGGGGGATGGAGCACAGGGGGGAGGATCCGGGCGGAAGCTGACGCGAGCATGGCGCGGCGACCTTTCTCTGTTGCGTTCTGGCGCCATGATAAAAACCGCGGCCAGGTCACGAAATCAGGAATGATCCGATCAGTAGAATTACGGAGTGGCGAACTTACGGCGTGGCCCTGGCGCGGCCAGGGCGAAACCGCCGCACCGCATCGAGCAGGCGCTCGGGGGCGAGCGGCTTGTCGAGCACGCTCTCCACCCGCGCCGCTGGCGAGAGCGGCCGCCCCAAACCGTGGCTGATCGCGATCATCGGCAAATCCGGAAACGCCGCCCGGGTTTCGGCGATCACCTCGGCTTCGTCGTGTCCGTCGCGATGCGGGTCGAGAACGACGCAGAACACGCCGTTCATCGGCAGGCTCGACGGGCGAGCATGGCGGGCTTCGGCGATGACGCCGTAGCCATGAGCCTGAAGCAGAGCGGCAAGCGAATCACGCACCGCCGCGTCTTCGCCGATCAGGCAAATAACGCCTTGGTGGGGAATAATCGCGCCGCCACAGACCGGTGACATCGTGGAGTTCATCATCCCCTGCGTTGGTGCCGCCGAAAACATCGCCGCCACATCCAGCCTTCATCACTTCATCGACCAGTGTTCTGTTTTCGCGGAATCCCGGCGGCATTTCCATACGGAAATATCCCTAGCGCGAGAAACATGATCGGGCCTCGACAGCGCCGGCCAAAGCTGCGAATTACTCTTACTTGCGTTGATCGAGGAGAACCTCTTGTCGCAGATCGTCGCCCCGCCCCGCCGCAGCTTGGCGCAGTTCCTCGCCATCGCCGGCCCCGGGCTCGTCGTCATGCTCGCCGACACCGATGTCGGCAGTGTCATCACCGCGGCGCAAAGCGGCGCGCAATGGGGGTATCGGCTGCTCGCGCTGCAATTCGTTCTGATCCCGATTCTCTACATCGTTCAGGAATTGACGGTCCGGCTCGGCATTTTCACCGGCAAGGGGCATGGCGAGCTGATCCGTGAGACCTTCGGAAAATTCTGGGCCTATGTCTCCGTCGCCGGCCTCAGCATCGCCACCACCGGCGCCCTGCTCACCGAGTTTTCGGGCGTCGCCGGGGTCAGCGATCTCTACGGCGTGCCGAGGCTGGCGGGCGTCGCGCTGGCGGCGTCGATCCTGCTCGTCGTCGTCTGGACCGGGTCATATGCGCGGGTCGAGCGCGTCGCCCTGGCGATGGGCGGGTTCGAGCTGGCGTTTTTCGGCATCGCCTGGGCGAGCCACCCCGAGGCCGGCGCGCTGTTCGGCGGCATGGCGGATATCCCGTTCCACGACCACGGCTACATGACGCTGGCGGCGGCCAATATCGGCGCCGTGATCATGCCGTGGATGGTGTTCTATCAGCAATCGGCGGTCGCCGACAAAGGCTTGCGGCCCGAGGAATACCGTGCCGCGCGCTGGGATACCGCGATCGGCGCGGTGGTGACGCAGCTCATCATGGCCGCGGTCCTGGTGGCCGCCGCCGCGACGATCGGCCGGCTCGATCCGAACGCCAAGCTGGACACCGTGCAGCAGCTTTCCGGCGCGATCACCCCCTATCTCGGCGAAACCTGGGGGCGTCTCGTGTTTTCCATCGGCATTCTCGGCGCCGGCATGGTCGCGGCCATCGTCGCCTCGCTCGCCGGCGCCTGGGGCTGGGGCGAGGTCACCGGGTTTCGCCACTCGCTCGCCCATCATCCCGGCGAGGCACCTTGGTTTTACGGCATCTATACCGCGATCATCGTCGCCGGCGCGCTGATCGTGGTGATGGTTCCCGATCTCGTCACCCTCGATATCGCCGTCGAGGTGATGAACGCGCTGCTTTTGCCGCTGGTGCTCGGCTTTCTGGTGGCGCTCGCGGCCCGCGCGCTGCCCGCCGGCCATCGCCCGCGGGGCGGCTATTTCTGGCTGGTGGTCGTGGTCACCGCGCTGACCACCGCGCTCGGCGTCTATGGCGGGCTGATCAGCCTCGGCGGTTGACAAGCCCGCCCGCCACCGGTCCACTGACACCGGGGAGAGAACGTCGATGCGCCTCTGGCTATTCGACCTCACGATGCGCGAACGCCGCACCATGGTCGGCTGCTTCGGCGGCTGGGCGCTCGATGCGCTCGATGTCCAGGTCTATAGCTTCATCATTCCGACGCTGCTCGCCACCTGGCGGATCAGCAAGGGCGAGGCCGGGCTGCTCGGCACCGTTGCCCTGCTCGCCTCGGCGCTCGGGGGGTGGTTCGCCGGCGCCCTCGCCGATCGTCTGGGCCGGGTGCGGGTGTTGCAGATCACCATCCTGTGGTACGCGGCGTTCACCTTCCTCAGCGGATTTTCCTGGGATTTCGCCTCGCTGTTCGTCTGCCGCGCCGGCCAGGGCATCGGCTTCGGCGGCGAATGGGCGGCGGGCGCGGTGCTGATGGGCGAAGTGGTGCGCGATCGCTATCGCGGCCGCGCCGTCGGCCTCGTCCAAAGCGGCTGGGCGGTGGGCTGGGCGGCGGCGGCGGTGCTCTATACCCTCGCCTTCGCGACCCTGCCCGAGGCGCTGGCGTGGCGGGTGCTGTTCTGGATCGGCCTCGCCCCGGCCGGGCTGGTGTTCTGGCTGCGCCGCTATGTCCCCGAGCCCGATCTCTACCGCGCGCAAGCCCCCCGGCGCGACACCGCCGCGCAACTCGTCGCCGTGCTGCGCCCGCCTTTTCTCGGACGGACGCTGAAGATCTCGCTGATGGTGATGGGCGCGCAGGCGAGCAATTATTCCGTCTCGACCTGGCTCCCGACCTATCTCAAGACCGTGCGCGGGCTCTCCGCCGTCAATACCGGGGGCTATCTGCTGCTCCACATCCTCGGCGCGTTCCTCGGTTTCGTGCTCGGCGCCGTTTGCGCGGATGCACTCGGGCGCAAGGCGACGTTCGCGATCTCGGCGCTCGGCTCGGCGGTGATGATCCCGCTCTATCTTTTCCTGCCGCTCGACGACCACATGATCCTGCTGCTCGGCCTGCCGCTCGGGATCGTGCTCTACATGATGTTCTCGGCGATGGGGCCGTTCATGACCGAGATGTACCCGACCGCGGTGCGCGGCGTCGGGCAGGGATTCTGCTACAGCGCCGGGCGCGCGGCGGGGGCGCTGTTTCCGGCGATGATCGGCTTTCTCGCCGACCGGCTCGGCCTTGGCCCGGCGATCGCGACCTTCGGCTTCAGCGCCTGCGCGCTGATGCTGGCCGCACTCGCGATGCTGCCCGAAACCGCCGGCCGCGCCCTCGATTCCGACCCGCTCCCGGAGCCCGCCGATGCCGATTGAGCGCCCGTTTTGTCCCCCGCCCCGCCCGCCCTCGCCACCGCGCGCGAAGGCGCCGCCGGGCGCGACCGATTGCCATTTCCACATCTTCGGCCCCTATGACCGGTTTCCGCTCAGCCCGGGGCGCGGCTACGACGCGCCGGAGGCCGGTATTGCCGCCTATCGCGCCATGGCATCCGCCCTCGGGCTGGAACGCCAGGTTGTCGTGCAGGCGAGCATTTTCGGCACCGATAATACCTGCACGCTGGACGCCGTCGCCGCCTTCGGCCGCGACCATGCCCGCGCGATCGCGGTGATCGATGCCGGCATCACGGCGCCCGCGCTCGCGGCGCTCGAAGCCGGCGGCGTCGTCGGGGTGCGCTGCAACGCCGTCAGCGGCAACGGCACGCCGCTCGACCAGATCGAAGCGCTCGCGGCGCTGATCGCGCCGCTCCGGTGGCATGTGCAGCTCTATGTCGACGGCGCGACGCTGATCGATCTCGCCCCCCGGCTCGCGACGCTGCCGGTGCCGGTGGTGCTCGATCATATGGGCGGGATACGGGCGGCGGCGGGGCGCGATGATCCGGCGTTCCAGGCGCTGCTTCGGCTGCTCGACAGCGGACGCGCCTGGGTCAAGCTCTGTGGCTATCGGAGTTCCTCGGGACCGCCTTACGCCGATCTCCTGGCCCCGGCGCGTGCCGTGATCGCGCACGCGCCGGAGCGCTGCCTCTGGGGCACGGATTGGCCGCATCCTCATCTCGAAGGCCGCGCCATGCCCGATGACGGCACGCTGCTCGATCTTCTCCACGAATGGGCCGAGACCGAGGCGCTATTGCGGCGTATCCTCGTCGACAACCCCGCCACTTTATATGGATTTGACCGATGATTCCCCTCACCCATCCCGAAATCGCCGCCGCCGAAGCCCCGCCGCTCCTCCGCCGCGACGAGGGGGGCGTCGCCCACCTCACCCTCAACCGCCCCGCCGCGCGCAACGCGCTCTCGATCGCGCTGATGACCGCGTTGGAGGCGGAACTGGCGGCGATCACGCGCGATGACACGGTGAAAGCGGTGGTGATCGGCGGCGCCG
>JAKCCP010000105.1 GCA_021841985.1 Pseudomonadota bacterium
CGCGCGCGAGCGCCCGGGCGCGGGCCTTCGCCGCGCTGCGCGGCGCCGAGCATGCCGGTCTCCGCGCGACGCTGATCTGGCATGAGGCGCCGCATCGCCTCGCCGCGACCCTCGCCGACCTCGCCGGCGCTTTCGGCCCGCGCGCGGCGGCGGTGGCGCGCGAATTGACCAAGCGTTTCGAGGAGGTGCGACGCGATCTCCTCCCCGCACTCGCCGCGCATTACGCGGCGCATCCGGCGCGCGGCGAGATCACCCTCGTCGTCGCCCCCGCCGACGAGGCGCCGCCGCCCGATGCCGCCGACCTCGATGCCATTCTGCGCGCGGCGCTGGCGGAGGGTTCGCTCAAGGCAGCGGTGGCGCGGGCCAGCGCGCTCACCGGCCGGCCGCGCGGCGAGGTCTATGCGCGGGCGCTCGCCTTGCGGGCGGAGGGCGCGGCATGATCCGCGTTCATGCGCTCCGCACCGGCTCGGTTTACGTGCGCCCGAGCCAGATCACCGGGCGGGCGCCGTTCCGCCGCCTGCGTCCGTTCCTCGAGCGCGGCTGGAGCGAGGCATTGCCGATCCTCGCCTTCCTGATCGAGCATCCGGAGGGGTTGTTCCTGGTCGATAGCGGCGAGAGCCCGGGCGCCATGACCGGCGGCTATTTCCCGCCCTGGCACCCCTATTTCCGTCTCGCCGTGCGCTTCGCCATCGCGGAAGAGGAAGCGATCGATATGCGGCTGAAGGCGCTCGGTGTCGCGCCGGGCGATCTTCGCGCCGTCGTGCTGACGCATCTGCACACCGACCATGCCGGCGGGCTCGCGCATCTGCCGCCGGTTCGCACCCTCGTTGCGCGCATCGAATGGCAGCTCGCGCAGGGCGTCGCCGGGCAGGTACGCGGCTATTGCCTCGACCATCTGCCGCGCGGCTTCCGCCCCGAATTCATCCGCTTCGATGCTACCCCGCCCGCGCCCTTCCCGCGCGCCATGGCGCTGACCACGGACGGCGCGGCGATGATCGTGCCGACCCCGGGGCATACCTCCGGCCATGTTTCGGTTCTGGTGACGACGCCGGAGCGCCGCTTTTTGATCGCCGGCGATGCGTCATACAACGCTGTGACGCTTGCCGCGCGCGCCGTCGATGGTGTCTCTCCCAATCCGCGCTCGGCAAGGAAAACTCTCGCCACCATCAATGCATTTGGCGAAGCGTCGGCCGCCGCGGCGCGGCCGATGATCTATTAATTAGTCCATAATCCGGAAAGCGAGACCCGCCTCTCCTCACTGACGTAAAAACCCGCTCCTTTCCCCCTTCCCAGAATAAAGTTTTTTGGTTCTTTCTTTCAAAAAAAGAACCCCTTGTCTTCTCTCGCTCTCTCCTCTCAACGCCCGAGCGGATCACGCAGCACGACATAGATCGCCGGGATCACCAAGACCGTGAGCAGCGTCGAGGAGGCGAGGCCGAACAGCAGCGAGATCGCGAGGCCCTGGAAGATCGGATCGGGGAGAATGGTCGCGGCGCCGATCATCGCCGAAAGCGCGGTCAGCAAAATCGGCTTGAAGCGGATGGCGCCGGCATCGATCAGAACCTCGTGCAGCGGCTTCTCGCCGCGGCCATGGCGGATGAAATCGACGAGCAGGATGGAATTGCGCACGATGATGCCGGCGAGCGCGATGAAGCCGATCATCGAGGTCGCGGTGAATGGCGCGGCCAGCAGCCAATGGCCGAGCATGATGCCGATCAGGGTGAGTGGAATCGGCGTCAGGATCATGAGCGGAATCTTGAAGCTCTGAAACTGCGCGACGACGAGGATGTAAATCCCGAGAATGGCGACCATGAAGGCCGCGCCCATATCGCGGAAGGTGACATAGGTGATCTCCCACTCGCCATCCCAGAGCAGGCTCGGCGTCGCCTCGTTTTCCGGCTGGCCGCGAAAGCTCACGGCCGGTTTCGGGAGTTTCCCCCAATCATGGGCGGCGATCAGCTTGTCGACCGCGAGCATGCCGTAGATCGGCGCCTCGAAATCGCCGGCGAGTTCGCCGGTCACCATATCGGCGGTATGTCCGTCACGGCGGAAAATCGTCCGCGAGCCGAGTTCCCTGGTCACGGTGACCAGTTGGCCGAGTTCGACGACCCCGCGCGCGCCGGGCAGGGTGTTGGCCGGAACCGGGGTCGCCGCCAGCCGTTCGTTCCAGCTCAGATCGCGCTTGGGCAGGCCGATCGCGATTTCGATCGGCAGCCGCTCCGCGCCGCGATAGGAATAGCCCACCGGCAAGCCGCCGAACAACGCCTGGATGGTATCGTAGACGTCGCTCTGATTGACGCGGAAATAATCGATCTCCGGCTGATCGATGGCGATATGCAGGCGCGGTTCGCGATGGCCGTAGGAATCGTCGATATCGACGATGAACGGCACCGATTTGAAGATCTTCTTGACCTCTTCCGCGACATCGCGGCGCGTCGCGGCATCGGGGCCATAGATTTCGGCGAGCAGGGTCGCGAGTACCGGCGGCCCGGGCGGCATTTCCACCACTTTCAAGACCGCGCCCGGCGGCAGCGCCAACTGCGCGAGCTTGCGCCTGAGATCGAGCGCGACCGTGTGGCTCGGCCGCTTGCGTTCGGCCTTGGGCGCGAGAACGACATGCAAATCGCCGAGCCAGGGATTTTCGCGGGCATAATAATGGCGGACGAGACCGTTGAAATCGAACGGCTCCGGGGTTCCGGCGTAGAGCTGGATGGAGCGCACTTCGGGCAGGGTTTCGACGATGCGGGCGGCGGCGAACAGGCGCTGCTCGGTCTCCTCGAGGCTGGCGCCGGCGGGGAGATCGAGCAGCACCGAGAGTTCGGATTTATTGTCGAACGGCAGCAGCTTCACCGTCACGTTCTCGGTGTAAAAGAGAACGCAGACCGCGAGCGTCGCGAAGCCGACCAGCAACAGAAAGACGAGTGAAAGCCGGCGTGAGCGGATGAGCGGTCCGGCGACGCGGCGATAGAGCCTGCCAAGCCGGTCCTCGCCATGGGCATGCGCCTGGTGGTGGTCCGCTTTCCGTCCCTTGCGCTCGGGCGATAGCTTGAGCATCAGCCAGGGCGCGATCACCATGGCGATGAAGAAGGAGAACAGCATCGCCGCCGAGGCATTGGCCGGGATCGGCGCCATGTAGGGGCCCATCAGGCCGGAGACGAACAGCATCGGCAGCAGCGCGGTGATCACCGTCAAGGTCGCGACCACGGTCGGGTTGCCGACCTCGGCGACCCCCTCGATCGCCGCCTGGATGCGCGGCCGGCCATCGTCCATCGCCCAGTGACGGGCGATGTTCTCGACCACGACGATGGCATCATCGACGAGAATGCCGATCGAGAAGATCAGCGCGAACAGCGAGACGCGGTTGATCGTGTAGCCCATCATCTCGGCGGCGAACAAGGTCAGCAGAATGGTGGTCGGGATCACCACCAGCGTCACCACCCCTTCGCGCCAGCCGATCGCGAACGCGATGAGGACGACGATCGAGACCGTCGCGAGGCCGAGATGAAACAACAGCTCATTGGCCTTCTCATTCGCGGTATCGCCATAATTCCGTGTCACCTCGACCTGGATGTCGGACGGAATGAGCCGTCCCTCGAGGGTTTTGACGCGCGCGACGATGGCGTTCGCGACCACCACCGCATTGGCGCCGGACCGTTTGGCGAGCGCGAGGCTGACCGCCGGGGTCTCGCGCCATCCGTCATGCCCGCCGGGGGCAAGGTTGAAAACATGATTCTCGACCACCGCGCCGCCGGTCACGATCCGCGCGAGATCGCGCACATAGACCGGGCGGCCGTCGCGCGTGGTGATCAGCAACAGGCCGATATCGGGAATGCCAAACAGCGTCTGCCCGGCGGTGACGGTATTCATCCGGCCGCCTTCGCGCACCATGCCGGCGACGAAAGAGCGGTTGGCGTCGCGCACCTTGGCCAGAAGCTGCTGCAACGTCACGCCATAGAGCGAAAGCTTCTCGGGATCGGGCTCGACACGGATCTCCTCCGGATCGGCGCCGGAGATGTAGCTGAGACCGATATCATCGACCTTGATCAGCTCCGATTGCAGCTTGCTCGCGAGTTCCGAGAGATCGGCCTGTCGCCAGCGCCCCGCCGCCGCCGGGCGCGGCGAAAGCGTCAGCACGACGATGCCGACATCGTTGATCCCGCGCCCGACGATCATCGGCTGGGGAATGCCGATCGGGATACGGTCGAGATTGGCGCGGATCTTGTCATTGACCCGGAGCACCGCGTCATCCTCGCCGGTGCCGACGACGAAACGCGCCGTCACCACGACGCGATCATCGAGACTCTGACTATAGACATGCTCGACGCCCGGGATCGCCTTGACGATGGTCTCGAGCGGCTTGGTCACCAGCTCGACGACGTCG
>JAKCCP010000326.1 GCA_021841985.1 Pseudomonadota bacterium
GCCCCGTTGGCGCCGATCAGGGTCACGATCTCGCCTTCATCGACGGTGAGATCGACGTTTTTCAGTGCCTGCACGGCGCCGTAAAACGTGCTGACGCCGGCGAGTTCGAGCAAGGTCCGGCTCACGGCGCGGCCGCCCGCGCGAGGGCGTCGGCGCTCTCGTCATCCTCGCCGAGATAGGCGGCGATGACGTGCGGATCGGCGCGGATTTCCGCCGGCGTGCCATCCCCGATTTTGCGGCCGTGATCGAGCACGACGATGTGATCCGAGATGCGCATGACCATGCCCATGTCGTGCTCGATGAGCAGGATCGAGCAGCCCTGGTCGCGAATGCCGAGCAGCAGGGCATCGAGTGCCGCGGTCTCGCGCGGGTTGAGCCCGGCCGCCGGCTCGTCGAGGCAGAGCAGCACCGGATCGAGGCACATCGCCCGCGCGATCTCGAGCCGCCGCTGCGCGCCATAGGGCAGCGCCCCGGCGGGATCATCGGCGCGCGCCAGGAGATCGATGCGTTCCAGCCACATCCTGGCTTTGTCGATGGCGCGGCGCTCGGCGGCGCGATAGCGGCCGAGGCCGAGGATCGCGAGCACGCCGAAACCGGTCGCCGCCATCAGCGGCGCATGCTGGGCAACGAGCAGATTTTCGAGCGCCGTCATGCCGGCGAACAGGCGAATATTCTGAAACGTGCGCGCGACCCGGGCGCGGCGGGCGATGAGATGGCCAGGCATGGCGGCGAGCGCGAAACCGCGTCCATCCGCGTGCGTCAGGTGCAGGCCGCCGGCGCTGGGGCGGTAAAATCCGGTGATGCAGTTGAAGGCGGTGGTCTTGCCGGCGCCGTTGGGGCCGATGACGGCGGTGATCTCGCCGCGCCGGGCGGTAAAGGAGACGTCGTCGAGCGCGACGATGCCGCCGAACCGCATGCCGAGATGGCGAACGTCCAACAGCGCCGCTGTCGCCGTCGCCATCAGCTTCGCCCCTCGGCGATCAGCGCCGCCGGGATCGCCCGCGCCGCGCCGCCCAGGCTGACCGAGGGTTTGCGCTCGGTGACCAGGCCGCGCGGACGCAGCACCATCATCACCACCAGGGCGAGGCCGAAGATCAGCATGCGGTAATCGGCCAGGGCGCGGAACATCTCCGGCCCGCCGATCATCACCAGGGCGGCGAGCACGACGCCGAGCTGGCTCCCCATGCCGCCGAGCACGACGATCGCGAGCACCGTCGCGCTTTCCATGAAGGTGAAGCTCTCGGGGCTGATGAAGCCCTGGCGGGTGGCGAAAAAAGCGCCAGCGAAGCCGCCGAAACAGGCGCCGACCGCGAACGCGGTGAGCTTCGTCGTGGTGATGTTGATGCCGAGCGAGCGGCAGGCGATCTCGTCCTCGCGCAGTGCCTCCCATACCCGCCCGAGCGGCTGGCGGCGGAGCCGGAGTGTCACCCAGTTGGTGAGCAGGGCGAGGGCGAGGATGACGTAGTAGAGAAACACCAGCCGGTGCGCCGAGGACGGGGCGAGATGGAAGAAGCCGGCGAAGGTGCCGGGCTCATCGGTCATCGTGAAACGGAGGCCGAACAAGGTCGGACGCGGGATGCCGGAGATGCCGTTCGGCCCGCCGGTCAGCGAGACCCAGTTGAGCAGCACGATGCGGATGATCTCGCCGAACGCGAGGGTGACGATGGCGAGGTAATCACCGCGCAGACGGAGCACCGGAAAGCCGAGCGTGATGCCCCAGAGCGCCGCCAGCGCCCCCGCGGCCGGCAGGCACGACCAGAAGCCGAGCCCGGTCGCCTGCGCGATCAGCGCATAGGAGTAGGCGCCGACGGCGTAAAACGCGACATAGCCGAGATCGAGCAATCCGGCGAGGCCGACGACGATGTTGAGCCCCCAGCCGAGCATGACATAGGTCAGCACCAGCACGCCGAGATCGAGCGTCGAGCGGCTGGCGACAACCGGCATCAGCAACGCCAGGGCAAGCAGGGCGGGGACGAGAAAGCGCCTGGCGCGGCCGGCGGCGAGCGCGATCCGCCCCGCCGCCGCGCCGGCCATCATGCTCATGCCCGCCGCCGGGCGCCGCCCCTGCCAGAGGCGGATCGCGAGCCGCAGCACGAACACCGCGCCCACCAGGCTCGCCACCGCGAGCGGGCGCGGCACCAGCGCGATGCCATGCGCGCCGACATGGGTTTGCAGCCCGACCATCGGCGCGAACAATCCGAGCGCGACCAGGGCGGAGAGGAAGGCATCGCGCAGCGGAGATCCTTGGTTAGTCAAAGCCCTTCCCCCCGTTCGGCTTGGGCGAGGGCGCCCGCCCGGCGCGGGCGATGCGCGGGCTCATACCTTCTCCACATCGGCCCGCCCGAGCAGCCCGGTCGGGAGGAAGATCAGGGTGATGGCCAGGATCGAGAACGCCGCGACGTCCTTGTATTGGACGCTGAAATACGCCGACCAGAAGGTCTCGATCAGGCCGATCAGGAGGCCGCCCAGCACCGCCCCCGGCAGCGAGCCGATACCGCCGAGCACGGCGGCGGTGAACGCCTTCACCCCGGCGACGAAGCCGATATAAAAATCGATGGCCCCGTAATAGAGGAGAAACAACAGCCCGGCGACGGCGGCCAGCGCCGCGCCGATGACGAAAGTGAGGCCGATCGTGCGGTCGGTATCGATGCCCAGCAGGCTGGCCATTTTGAGATCCTGCTCGCAAGCCCGCATCGCCCGCCCGAGCGGCGTCTTCGTCACCAGCCAGGTGAACAGGCCGAGACAGAGCACGGTGGTGATGGCGATCGCGATCTGCATCCAGGAGAGCTGCACCGCGAAGCCGCCGGCCCGGGTGAGCACGAGCCCGCCGGGGAGCAGCGGCGCCAGCGGCTTGACCCGCGCGCCCTGGGTCACCTGGGCGAAATTCTGCAAGGTGATCGACATGCCGATGGCGCTGATCAAGGGGGCGAGACGAAACGAGCCGCGCAACGGCCGATAGGCGACCCGCTCGATGGTCCAGCCATAAAGTGCTGCGAGGGCGGCGGCGAAAACGAGGGTGATGGCGAGCGCCAGCGGGACGGCGGTGATCCCGAGCGAGGCCAGCCCGGAAAGCGCGATCAGCGAGAGAAAGGCGCCGATCATGAACACATCGCCATGGGCGAAATTGATCATGCCGATGATGCCATAAACCATGGTGTAGCCGACCGCGATCAGCCCGTAGATCATGCCGAGCGTGATCCCGTTGATCAGTTGCTGCAATGCATAAGCCAAACCCACCCCCTGCGTGATCCGCCATGACGCCGCTTGGCGCGAACCCAAGCCAAACCCTGGCCCAACCAAAGCATGCTGCATGCCAGCCATGCAAGCGAGACCGGGTCCGAACCGGGAGATCGCTCAAACCGCCCCGCGCCTCTTGCATCGGGCGGGGCTTGGCTTTAGGAACCGCGCTAGCCTCGTCTTCTCCCTTCATGGCAGCGGGTGCGTAGCTCAGCGGGAGAGCATCGCCTTCACACGGCGGGGGTCGCAGGTTCAATCCCTGCCGCACCCACCAATGAAATCAACGGGTTAAGAGCGGATTGCCGAGGCGGCGAAAACGCCTAGCGCGCACATAGCGCGCAACTTTCAGGAATTGGCGCGCGCATCGGTCCCGGCGGGGCGAGCCCGAACATGGCGGCATCACGCTTCCGTGCCCGAGCGGATCAGGTCGCCCGGCTCGATATCCAACGCCTCGGCCAGCCGCTTGAGCGCCGCAACGGAGCCCGCCTTGGCGCCGGTCTCGATCTCGGCGACATAGGACGCGGAAAGCCCGCAACGTCCGGCCAGGGCGGTTTGCGACCAGCCGCGCTTGTGACGCCATACCGCAACCGGCGAGGCGCCTTCCCAAAGCCGCCGCGCTTCCTCAAGCGTCAGATACCGCCCGCGCGCCCGCTCGCGGCCAAGCGCCGCCTCTTGCCGGTCATGCTCGGCCAGCGCCGCCCGATCCTCGGCATCCTCGATCGCCACCAGCAGCGCATCGAGATCGGCCCGGCGCAGCGTCACGCTATCCGCCGTCTCCGCAAGCGGCTTGATCCTCAACATGGCGTTCATCGGTAAACCTCCCGGCGATGGCCGATCAGCAGCACCACAACATCCGCCCCCTCGATCCGGTAAACCGCCCGCCAATCGCCTTTGCGCAGCCGCCATTCACTTGGCCGGCCAGCCATCTCGGTGATGAATGGAAAGCGCCGGGAAGGCTCGGCGGCAACTGCCTTGAGGGCTTTCAGCAGGCGCGCCCGATCATTGCTTGGCATCCGTTCCATGGCCTTGGCTGCGGCGGCGGCGAACAAGAGAGCCATGCCGGATACTCGCTATGCGCGGGCGCGGTTGCAAGTTAATTCCGCCCCTATGCGGCCAGGCG
>JAKCCP010000270.1 GCA_021841985.1 Pseudomonadota bacterium
CTCAGCCTCGCCTGCACCCTAATCGCGACCCTGGTGTTCGAGCCGCTCATGCTCGCGATAACCCGTCGTTAGGGAATTTCGGGCAGGCTCGCCGCATGCGATGGATGATGGCCGGTATGTTGCTGCTGATCCCCTTGCTGCCCCCCCTCGCGGCGGCCAGGGCCGGCCAGCCACCGCCGGCCGCCCCCGCCGATTGTCCGGCGAGCGCGAACCCGACGCCGCCGGGCGGTGCCGATTCCTCCGCCCCGGTCACGGTCTTTCCCGCCCTCCCCGGCGGCGGTTTCGCCGCGGTCGATCTGGGCGCCGCGGCGCTCAACGGCGCAACCTGCACCCCGGCCTCGCCGCCGCTGCCGAAAAACGTGCTGGAGGGGGATCCCGACGGCGATCTTCTCAACAATCAGGGCAGCGCCGTGCTCGATGGCGATGCCCCCGACCCATCCGGCGCCAGCTCATCGGACAATTGAACCCGGCGTAGCCAGGGATTAGGCTGGCGGGAAGCCCAAACGCATGGGCGTTCTCGAGCGAGATGGCGCGAAAGCCGGTTGTCACATGCCCTCCCCGCCCCTTAACCGCCGAACCGTCGGCGTCATCCTGGGCTTGTTGGTGGCGCTCGTCCCGGCCGGCGGTTTCGCGCAGACGAACCCGCCCGCCCCGCCGCAGCGGATCGGCAATATCTGGGATTCGCTCCCCCATCAGCCGACCGAGGGCAGCGTCACCGCCAAGGAGCACGAAACCGGCGTTGCCCCCGACGTCGCGCGCGAACGCGACATCAACAAGGAATTGCAAAACCTCGACGAGCAATTGCTGAACGAGGAAAAAACCCACCCCCCGACCATCCCGCCGCCACCGCCGGGGACGGATTAGCCTTGTAGCGGCCGCCGAGCCACGGCGGAAAAAAAACAGATCTCAACAAATCGGTAGGGGTTGGTGTAATACTCTCTCTCCACTGCAACCGACCGCCGCCCGAGCCGCCCGGATTTTCATGCGCCCCTTTCTCGCCGCCCTCACCGCCGCTCTGCTCGCGTCATTGGTAGCGCCATTGGTCGCCCGCGCCGATGATCTCGCCGTCGTCAACGTCAATAACGAGATCGGCATCGCGGCGACCGCGATGATCCAGAATTATACCGAGCATGACGGGGCCGGGAACACATTGGACAGCCAATCCGGCACGTTGCCTGGTCTCGAGGGCAAGATCACCACCATGGTGGACGCGCTCGGCATCAGCAATCTCTATGCCGGTGTCCGCTACAGCTATGGCAGCGGCTCGTTCGGCTATAACGGCGCGACCATCGGCGGCACGCCGCTCCGCGCCAATTCGAACGATACCACCAACAATGTCAGCGTCGAACTCGGCAAGGGCTTCCTGTTCAGCCCCAGTCTCATGCTGATCCCGTTCATCCAGGGCGGCTATCACGACTGGCAGAGCGATCTTCAGGGGCCGGGCGGCTATAACGAGGATCATTCGAACGGCTTCCTCGGCTTCGGCGTGCGCGGTGATTACGCCCTCAACACCCGCCTCGTGCTCACCGGCCGGCTCGGCTGGGCGGAGACGCTCGGCGGCAGCGCCAATGCCTCGGGCGGCGCCCTGGCGGCGGAGGGCTATGGGCCGATGAATTTCTCGCTCGGCGATACCGCGCTCTTGCAAGCCGGAATCGGCGCCGATTACCTGCTCGCCAACCGCATCCATCTCTATGGCGGGCTCGATTATACCCATTTCGGCTATGGCGCGAGCCCGACCAACGGCGCCGGCTTCTATGAACCCTCCAGCACCACCAGCGATTTCACCATCCGCATCGGCTTCGCCTTCGGCTTTTGAGCCGATGACCGCCTGCGCGCGAGGGATTTTTTAGGCGCGCCCGGATACGGCCTCCCCGCCCGCGAGCCCAGTTGCGAGCCAGGGCGGCACCGGCAGGTTCTTCGCGCGCAGAAAATCGGGATTGAACAGTTTCGACTGATAGCGCGCGCCGCCGTCACAAAGAATGGTGACGATGGTGTGGCCGGGCCCCATCTCGCGCGCGAGACGAATGGCGGCGGCGATGTTGATCCCGGCCGAGCCGCCGACCGAAATCCCGTCCTCGATCAGCAGGGTGAAAATCGCCTCCAGCGCCTCGGCGTCGGGGATGCGGAGCGCGTCATCGATCGGCGCGCCTTCGAGATTGGCCGGCACCCGCGACTGGCCGATGCCCTCGGTGATGGAACTGCCCGAAACCGAGAGGTCATTCGCCTTCACCCAGCCGTAGAGCCCGCTCCCTTCCGGATCGGCGAGCACGACGCGAATCGTCGGATCACGCTCCTTGAGCGCGAAGGCGACGCCGGCGAGCGTGCCGCCGGTGCCGCAGGCGCAGGTGAAGGCGTCGATCCGCCCCTCGGTCTGTTCCCAGATCTCGCGCCCGGTGGTGGCGCGATGGCCCTCGCGATTGGCGAGATTGTCGAACTGGTTGGCCCAGACCCCACCCAGCTCCTCGGCGAGCCGGCGCGAGACATGCACGTAATTGCCGGGATCACGATAGGGCTTGGCCGGCACCAGGCGCAGATCGGCGCCGATCATGCGGAGAAAATCGATCTTCTCCTGGCTCTGCGTCTCCGGCATCACGATCACCGCGCGATAGCCGCGGGCATGGCCGACCAGCGTCAGGCCGATGCCGGTATTGCCCGCCGTGCCCTCGACGATCAGCCCGCCGGGACGAAGCGCGCCGCGCGCCTCGGCGTCCTGAATGATGGCGAGGGCGGCGCGGTCCTTCACCGAGCCGCCCGGGTTCATGAATTCCGCCTTGCCAAGGATGGTGCAGCCGGTCATCTCCGAGGCGCGGCGGAGACGAAGGAGCGGGGTCTCGCCGACCGCATCCGAAAGGCTGGGCCGCCAGAGCGGCTGGCGGGCGGGGGCGGTTTCGGTTACGGTCATGGCGTTCTCCTCGGCCGCCAGCATGCCGCGTGGGGGACAGCGAGAAAAGACCCCAACGGGAAAGGGAGGGTTGCGTGATCGAGGATGTCGCACCGCGGGACGCCTGGGCCAGTCTGGCGGAGACGCCGCACGCCGTGCTGTGCGATGTGCGAACCGTCCCCGAATGGCAGTTCGTCGGCGTGCCCGATCTCGGCCCGCTCGGGCGTTCGGCGCTGCTGATTTCCTGGCAGGTCTATCCCGAGATGGCGATCGCCGAGGATTTTTGCGCTTCACTCCGCGACGCCGGCTGCAACCCCGCCGCGCCGCTGTTTTTCCTCTGCCGCAGCGGGGTGCGCAGCCGCGCCGCCGCCGAGGCGGCCGAGGCGGCGGGGTTCGCGCGCTGCTTCAACGTCGCCGGCGGGTTCGAGGGGCCGCTCGATGGCGAGGGAAGGCGCGGGCAGCTCGGCGGCTGGAAGGCGGCCGGGCTTCCCTGGCGCCAGAGCTGAGCCCCACCTCGGAAAGGCGCGATCAGGGCGGGAGGGGCGCGACGCCGGTCGTCGTCGAATAGGCGAAATGCAGCGCCTGGTCGGGATAGACGATCGGATGGATGGCATGCGCCGCCAGCGCCGCCTCGCTGAACCCCTGCAAAATCAGCTTGAGCTTGCCGGGATACTGCGCCACGTCGCCGATCGCGAACACGCCGGGGAGATTGGTCTCGCAGGTCGCGGGCTCGACCCGCACCTGATGCTGGGCGAGATCGAGCCCCCAGCCGGCGATCGGGCCGAGATCGGTCGCGAGGCCGAAAAAGGCGAGCAACCGGTCGGCCGGGAGGCTCCGGCGGGCGCCGTCCAGGCTTTCGACCACCACCGCTTCGAGCCGCCCGCCCGCACCGACGAGTTCCGCGAGCTGATAGGGGATCACCATCTCGATTTCGCCGCGCGCGGCGGCGGCCGCGACCTGCGCCGCGCTCTCCGGGGCGGCACGGAATTTGGCGCGGCGATGGATGAGAAAAATCCTCTCCGCGATCCCCCGCAACCCGAGCGCCCAATCGAGCGCCGAATCGCCGCCGCCGGCGATCACCACCCGCGCCCCGCGCAACGCCTCGCGCTCGCGAACGTAATATTGCACCGCGCCACTCGCCTCGAACGCCGCGAGCCCGGAGAGCGGCGGCCGATTGGGGCCGAAAGCGCCGGCGCCGGCGGCGATGATCACCGCCTTCGCCGCGATCGTCTCGCCGCGATCGGTCGCGAGCCGAAAGGCGCCGCGCCCGCCGGACAGCCGCTCGACCCGCCGGCCGAGCAGAATTTGCGGCTGAAACGGCGCGATCTGGCGCTCCAGCGCGTCGATCAGCCCGCCCGCCTCGATGCGGGGAATCGCCGGGATGTCATAGATCGGCTTTTCCGGATACAGCGCGGTGCATTGTCCGCCGAGGGCATCGAGCGCGTCGATCACGACGG
>JAKCCP010000332.1 GCA_021841985.1 Pseudomonadota bacterium
TGTGCGATTTTCGTGTCGGCGGCGAAAATATCCGCTTCGGCATCACGGCGCGCAATCTCGGCATCTGGTACCCGTATGCCGAGATCGATCCGATCATCCAGATGGTGGGCACCGGGGTCGTTGCCGAAATCCTGATCGAAGGGCGGATTTTCAACGGCACCGAGGCCTACGCGAAAGGTCTGCTCTCGCGCGTCGTCGCGGATGCGCAGGTCGCGGCGGAGGCGATGGCGCTGGCCCGGCGGATCGGCGAGGGCAGCCCGCTTTCGGCGCGGTTCCACAAGGCGGCGATCCGCAAGCTGCGCGGGCCGCTCCCGATCACGCCGGAGGAGGATCGGGCGGTGAATGATTTCGCCGCGACCGAGGATTTCCAGAATGCCGCCCGCGCCTTCCTCGCCAAGCAGAAGCCGCGCTTCGTCGGGCGGTGAATGCTGCCGGGGCGCCGCGGCGGTCTCAGCGCATCAGCGAGAGGGCGGCCTTGGTGAGTTCGCCGGCGGGATCGCGGAGTGCATCGAGAATGGTGTAATGATTGGCGCCCGCGATGGGGATCAGCGGCCCCGGCGCGTGGCTGGCGGCGCGCCGCGCGTGCAGGGCGCGGCTATCGGCGATCAGGCGCGGCAGCTCGGCGGTGCCGTAGGCGATCGCGAGCGGCTTGCCGATGGCGGGCTGCCGGAGCGGCGAGAGAGTGGTGATTTCCGCCGCCGTCAGACGCAGCTTGTCATCGAGATAGGTGTCGCGGAGCGGCGCGAGGTCGAAAACGCCGGAAATCGCAAGGCCCGCCGCGACCGCCCGGTGCCCGAGCGCGAGGGCCGCGAGATGGCCGCCGGCCGACCAGCCCGAAAGCAGGATCGGCCCGGCGATCCGATGCGCCCGGCCGTTTTCGGCGAGCCAATCGAGCGCCGTATCGATTTCATCGACGATGCCGGCGAGCGAAATATCCGGCGCCAGCGTGTAGCCGGGAAACGCTTGCGCGAACCCATGCGCGCGCACGCCCTCGGCGAGACACGCGAAATCCTCGTGTCGGTTCCTTTGCCAATAGCCGCCATGGAGGAAAACGAGGCAGGGAGCCGCAGCGTCTTCGGCCGGAAACAGATCCCAGCGCTGGCGTGGCCGGGGGCCATAGGGGATATCGAGCACGCCCGGCACGCGGGCGCGAAACCGCTTCGCATCGGCGATCCGCCGCGCGTTCAGGGCGTCGCTTTCCGGCACCGCGAGGCTGTTGTTATAGGCGCGGTCACGGGTTTCCTGCGGCAGCGCCCGCCATGCGATCATCTGCGCGTCCGGTGTTTGGGTTTCCGGCATCATTTCTTCTCCGCCTCCCGCGCCGCGATCGCCGCCGCGCGCGCAAGCGTCTGGCGGGCGCGCGCAACGACCGGCGCGTCGATCATTTTGCCCTCGAAGGCAACCGCGCCCTTGCCGGCGGCAACGCCCGCGTCATAGGCCGCGAGCAGACGCCCGGCGCGGTCGATTTCGGCCGCCGAGGGCGCGTATTCCTCGTTGATCACCGCGATCTGCGCCGGATGGATCGCGCTCGCGCCGAGAAACCCGAGCCGGCGCGAGCGCCGGAGGGTCGCGCGAAAAGCGGCGAGATCGGTGAAATCGGCGACGCTGCCGAGGAAGCCGAGCGGCACGATGCCGGCGGCGCGGGCGGCGATGATCATCTGCTGCTTGGGATAGAACAACCCCTCCGCTTCCGGCTCCATGCCGAGCGACAGCGCGAAATCCTCGGCCCCGAGGGTGAGCGCGATGATCCGCGCATCGCTCCGCGCGATCGCTTCGGCGCGAAACAACCCGCGCGCCGTCTCGATCATCGGGATCAGACCGATCTTGCCTGGCGGCAGGCCGCGCTCATCCTCCAGTTCCGCGATGATTTCGGCGATCGCCTCGACCTGTTCGGCGCTTTCGATTTTGGGCAGCATGAGTGCTGCGATCCCGGCGATCACCGCGGCTTCGAGATCGGCGACGAGGCTGCGCCAGGGCCGGTTGACGCGAACCACGATAGCGGCGCCGCCGCCGGCGGCCTTGCGCGCGGCGGCGGCGAGAAGGGTGCGGGCGCGAGGTTTTTCCGCCACCGGAATCGAATCCTCGAGATCGAGAATGACCGCATCGGCACCGGCGTTCGCGGATTTTTCGACGAAACGCGGATTGGTCACCGGAACGAACAGCAGCGAACGCCAGAGCGGCGGGGATTTGGTGATCATGATCGGCTCTCCCGGATGATCCCGCGCGCGAGCAGATCGTCGTATTCGGCGCCGGCGCAGCCGATTTCGGCGAGCAGCGCGCGGGTGTCGGCGCCGAGCGCGGGGGCGGCACGACGCAACTGGCCGGGGGTTGCCGAGAGCCGCGGCAGGACGTCGTGCATCAGCATCGTCGCCGCCGTGTCTTGCGGTTTTTCATCCGGTCCAGCTTGATCCGGCACCGCGACGACGACGCCGCGCGCGGCGACATGCGGATCGGCGAGAAACTGCTCGATGTCATGGACCAAAGCCGCGGTCACCTCGGCGGCGGCGAAAATCTGGAGCGCCTCCGCAGCGTCGCGCGCGGCGATGAAGGCGGCGATCGGCTGCTCGCAGGCATCGACATGGCGAAGCCGGTCGGTATTGGTGCGAAAACGCGGATCATCGATCATGTCGGGCCGGCCGACGGCGCGGAACAGACGCTCGGCCATCGTCTGGATGGAAGCGGAGATGGCGATGAAGCGGCCGTCACGGGTGCGAAAGACATTGCGCGGCGCGGTGGTCGCCGAGCGGTTGCCGGTGCGCTCCGGCTTGCGCCCGGTGCGCGCGAAGATCGCGGCATCGGGGCCGAGAATCGAATGGACCGCTTCGAGCAGGGAAAGATCGATCACCTGTCCGCGCCCGCTCGTCGCGGCGACCCTGAGCGCGACCATGACGCCGAAGGCGCCGTAAAGCCCGGCGAGCATGTCGGCGAGCGCGAGCGGCGGCAGCAGCGGCTCGCGCTCGGGGAAACCGTTTTTCGCGGCGAACCCCGACATCGCCTCGACCAGGGTGCCGAAGCCCGGATAGCCGCGATAGGGGCCGGTCTGGCCGAAGCCGGAGATGCGCGCGATGACGAGACGGGGGTTTTGCTCATGGAGCCGCGCCGGCGCGAGATCCATCTTCTCCAGCGTGCCGGGGCGGAAATTCTCGACCAGGACATCGGCGCCGGCAACCAGGCGCAAAAGCAGCGCCTTGCCCTCGATGGCGCGGAGATCGAGGGCGAGCGATTTCTTGTTGCGGGCGTAGATCTTCCAATGCAGGCTGCGTCCCTCGTCACGCCAGGCGCGCAGCGGATCGCCGGTTTTGGGATCCTCGATCTTGATCACCTCGGCGCCGTGATCGGCGAGTTGCAGGCTCAGCATATTGCCGGCGACGAGGCGCGAGAGATCGAGGACGCGCATCCCATCGAGCGGCGCCGGCAGCGCCGGCGAAAACGGTTTCTCGGTGATCATTCAGGTCATCATCCGGAGCGCGGTGAGAGCGAGGGTGACGGTGATGGCGCCACCGATGCGCGTTGCGATCTGCGCGAACGGCATCAATTCCATGCGGTTGGCGGCACTCAGGATCATGACGTCGCCGGTGCCGCCCTGGCCGCTGTGGCAGGCGTTCACGATCGCCGCCTCGATCGGATAGAGCCCGATCAGACGCCCGGCGAAGAAGCCGACGGCGATGATGGTCGCAACCGTCACCACGATCACCGCGATGATCCCGGGCTGCAGCGCCGCGACCAGCTTGTCCCACGGCGTCATCGCGACGCCGATCGCGAAAATCAGCGGATAGGTGACGCACTGGGCAAAAAAAACATAGATCACGCCCGCCCCTTCGCGCAGACGGGCGGAGACCGCGCGGGCGAGCTTGAGGGTGACGGCGAGTGCCAGCATCAGCACCGGGGCGGGAAAGCCGCTGACGTCCTGGACCACGATGCCGACCAGATAGAGGGTGATCGCGGTGATCCCGGCCGCCGCCACGGTTGCGGCGTCAGGCGGATGGCCGGTCGGCAGATCCTCGGGATCGGGCGGGAGCGCGAGCGTGTTGCCGGCCGCCTCGGGCTGCAAGCGGCCATTGCCGGTGAGCGTCGGATGGCGGCGGGCGAAGGTCGCGAGCGCGCCCGAGATCAGCAAGGCGGCGAGATTGCCGAGCAGCACCGCCGGCAGGATGGTCGCGAACACGTCCCCCTGCGGCAGATGCAGCAAGGCGCTGTAGCCGAGCGACAGCGGCAGCGCGCCCTCGCCGATGCCGCCGCCCATGATCGGGATGACGATGAAGAACAGGGTGTGGCGCCAGCCGAGCCCGAGCAGCGTCCCG